>JBQCJL010000373.1:0-10434 GCA_051952795.1 Marmoricola sp. | reverse complement strand
CGGCTTGCCGTGCTGCTCGGCCCAGGCCGGCACCGTCTCGGGGTCGAGGGTCACCAGGGCGGCGATGAAGGGCCGGCCGTCGCCGACCACGATGCACTGGTCGACGAGCGCGTGGGCGCGCAACCGGTCCTCCAGCACCGCGGGGGCGACGTTCTTGCCGCCGGCGGTGACGAGGATCTCCTTCTTGCGCCCGGTGATCCGCACGAAGCCCTCGTCGTCGACCTCGCCGATGTCCCCGCTGTGGAACCAGCCCTGGGCATCGACGGTCTCGGCGGTCGCCGTGGGGTTGTTCCAGTCGCCCTCGAAGACCTGGCCGCCGCGGAAGAGGAGCTCGCCATCGTCGGCCACGCGGACGCTGGTCCCCGGCAGGGGCCGACCGACCGTGCCGACCTTCTGAGCTCGGGGCGAGTTCACCGTCAGGGCGGCGGTCGTCTCCGTGAGTCCGTATCCCTCGAGCACGTTGATGCCGACGCCCCGATAGAAGTGGGCGAGACGCTCACCCAGGGGTGCGCCACCGGAGACGGCATAGACACAGTTGCCGCCGAGCGCCTGGCGCAGCTTTGCGTAGACCAGGCGCTCGTAGGTGGCCCGGCGCAATCGGTGCGTCAGCGACGCGCGACCGCCGTCCAGTGACCTGGACCAGTCGATGGCGGCCTCGACGGAGCGCTGGAAGAGCCGGCCGTGGCCGTCCGCGATGGCGCGCTGCGACGCGGTGTTGAAGATCTTCTCGAAGATGCGTGGCACGGCCAGGACGAACGTGGGCTGGAATCCGGCCAGGTCGTCGAGCAGGCGGCGGATGTCACTGCTGTGTCCCAGGCGCACACCGGCACGGATGCTCCCGACCTGGATCACCCGTGCGAACACATGGGCGAGCGGAAGGAAGAGCAGCGTCGAGGCGTCGCCCGAGGCGTCGAAGAGCTCGCCCAGCTCGTCGATGGCCACGGAGGCCTCGAAGGAGAAGTTCGCGTGGCTGAGGCCGCACCCCTTGGGTCGTCCGGTGGTGCCCGAGGTGTAGATCAGAGTGGCGACATCCGTGCCGCCCGTGGTGGTGCGACGGGCTTCGATGTCGTCGGGCGGGACCTTGCCGGCAAGCCTGCTCAGCGTGTCCACGCAGCCGTCGTCGATGCCCCAGATCTGCCGGCAGACGACCGTCCCCGGAGCAGCGGCGGCCACGGCGTTCCGCAGGCGTTCGACGTGGGCGGCGCTCTCACCGATCGCGGCGACGGCCTGCGAATCCTCGAGGATCCATTGGGCCTGGTCCTGACTCGAGGTCTCGTAGACCGGAACCGTGACGGCGCCGGCGTACCAGATCGCGTAGTCGAGGACCGTCCACTCGAAGCGCGTGCGAGCCATCAGAGCGACGCGGTCGCCGCGTTCGATGCCGGAGGCGATCAGGCCGCCCGCGACCGATCGGATCAGCGCGTGGAGATCGCGTGCGGTGACATCCGTCCAGCTGTCGTCGACGCGGCGGCTGAGAACCGCGCGGTCGGGCTCCTCGAGGGCATGGCGGACGATGTCGTCGGCCAGGTTGCCGTCCAGCGACAGCGTCGCGGTGAGGGGCGTGGCGTACTCGCGCATGACCTACCTCTCAGTTCGAGGACGTTCCCAGCGTGAATCGGGCTGCCGCCAGCATGAGCCCGCCTCGCAGGGCCTGCGCGAGGGGCGATCCGGCTGGCAGCCACGCTAGCCTGAAGCCCCACCGCAAGGACAGGAACCCCATGGCAGAGCAGACTTCCTCGAGCATCACCGTCAACGCGCCTGCCGATCGCGTGATGGCGGTCATCGCCGATTTCGCCTCCTACCCCGATTGGGCGCACGGCGTGAAGCGGGCCGAGGTTCTCAGCGAGACTCCGGACGGCCGCGCGGAGAAGGTGCACTTCACCTTGGATGCCGCGCCCATCAAGGACACCTACACCCTCGCCTACGTCTGGAACGGCGATACCTCGGTGCGTTGGAAGCTCACCCAGGGCGTGATGATGAAGGCGATGGACGGCTCCTACGAGCTCCGCGGCGACGGCTCCACCACCGAGGTGACCTATCGCCTGACCGTCGAAGTCGCGATCCCGATGATCGGCATGCTCCGCCGCAAGGCCGAGAAGGTTGTGATCGACACCGCGCTGAAGGGGCTCAAGAAGCGCGTCGAATCGCTGGGCTGATGGCGCCGCGCATTCTTCTGTACACCGGGAAGGGTGGCGTCGGGAAGACGACCTCTGCGGCGAGTACAGCCGTTCTCGCGGCGGCCGAGGGACTCCGCACCCTGGTCATGTCGACGGACGCGGCGCACTCGCTGGGAGACGCCTTCGGTGAGACCGTGGGCAGCGAGCCCACGCAGGTGACCGACGGACTCTGGGTCCAACACATCGACACCCAAGCGCGGTTCGAGACCTCGTGGGTCGAGATCCAGGGCTACCTCCACACCGTGCTGGCAGCGCTGGGCGTGGACCCGATCACGGCCGACGAGCTCACGATCATTCCGGGATTCGACGAGGTGCTGGCCCTCCTCGAGCTGCGCAAGCACGTCCTCGACGGGTCCTGGGATCTGATCGTGATCGACTGCGCACCCAGCGCGGAGACGTTGCGACTGTTGGCGCTGCCCGAGGCCCTCGGGTGGTACATGAACAAGCTCTTCGGGCACCAGCGCCGGCTGGTACGGGCCTTCGGGCCCATGCTCAGCAAGGCCACGGGCATGCCGATGCCCCGCGAGGACGTCTTCGAGGCGCTGGAACGGCTGCACGGGGAGCTCGCCGAGGTGCACGAGTTCCTGACCTCGGCCTCGGCCACCGTCCGCATGGTGCTCACCCCGGAGCAGGTCGTGGTGGCGGAGGCTCGTCGCCTGCTGACCACGCTCTCGCTCTACGGCTTCCGTGTCGACGGCATCATCGCCAATCGGATCTTCCCGGCCAGCGAGGACCCCTGGATGCAGCGCTGGGGCAAGGCACAGGCCGAGGTGCTCGCCGAGGTGCGGGAGTCCTTCGGTGAAGTGGCGTTGTGGACGTCGTCGTATCGCGACGAGGAGCCTGTCGGGCTGGCGGCCCTGCGGGATTTCGGTGCCGCGCTGTACGGCGAGGACGTGCCGTGGGCGCCGGCCAAGGACGAGGGCCCGATGACCGTCGAGCGCACCGACTCCGGCGCTGTTCTCACGGTCCAGCTGCCCTTCGCGACCAAGGCGGACGTGGATCTCGCTCGCCACGGCGAGGAGCTCGTGGTCACCGTCGGCTCGTATCGCAGGCTGCTGGCGCTGCCCGCTGCGTTGGCGCGGCAGAATGTGGTCGCGGCCCGCGTTGAGGGAGGCAGGCTGCAGGTACGGTTCGAGGCGGAGGATCTCGATCCGAGTCAGTCGCCCGGGGAAGGAGGAGCCGCGGATGGGTAAGCATCGCGACCAACCCGGCTCCCCTCGACCACCGGGCGGTTCCGGCCAGGAGCGGCCACCGGTCGGCACCCTCGCCGAGGAGGCGAGCCAACTGTTCGCCGTGCTCTCCGGCATGGCCCGTGACCAGGCCGCTCAGTACAGCGCCGGCGCGGAGTCGATGACCGCATCGGCCACGGCCGCCGTCCGCGCGGTCAACGAGCACATCGCCACCGGTGACGCGGAGTGCACCTACTGCCCGATCTGCCGGGTGGTGCATTTTGCGCGCAGCGCCAGCCCCGAGGTCAAGGCGCATTTGTCGACCGCCCTGCTCTCGCTCGCGCAGGCCGCCTCCGCCGCGATGGCGCCGCCACAGCCCGCGAGATCCAAGACAGACGCGGCAGACGACCAAGGCGCACCGGCCGACGGGGCCCTGCACAAGATCGACCTGGATGGGGCCTGGGACCAGGACTGATGAGCGCAGAACAACTGGCTATCGGGATCGATATCGGCGGCACCAAGATCGCCGCCGGCCTGGTGCGATCCGACGAGCTGCTCGAGTCCCGGGAGGTGGCCACCCCGACCGACTCGGCCGCCGCCATCCTCGACGAGGTCGCCGACCTCGTCGAAGCCCTCCGCCCGAGCCGGGATGCGATTCCGGTAGGGGTCTCGGCCGCCGGCTATATCGACCTCGGCCGTCGTGCCGTCACCTATGCCCCGAACCTGCCCTGGCGGGACGAGCCGCTCCAGCCGCAGCTGCAGGAGCGACTGGGCGTTCCCGTCGTCCTGGAGAACGACGCCAACTGCGCGGCTTGGGCGGAGTTCCGCTTCGGAGCCGGCATGACCTTCGACCACATGGTGATGATCACGGTGGGCACCGGCATCGGTGGCGGCGTGGTGACGAACGGCCGCCTGCTCATCGGAGGGCACGGCGTTGCCGGCGAGCTGGGTCATATCCAGGTGGTCTCGGACTTGAGGCCCAACGGCGACGAGCCCCCGCGACCGTGCGGGTGCGGCGCCTACGGCTGTTGGGAGATGTACGGCTCCGGCACCGCGCTCGAGCTCTCCGCCCAACTGGCGGTGGCCACGCCCGAGGGCCGGACGCTTCTCGAGCGCATCGGGGGAGACCCCGACAAGCTCACCGGAACCGTCATCACGCAGGCGGCGGTCGAGGGCGACGCGGTCGCGATGCGCCTGGTCGACGAGCTCGGTCGGTGGCTCGGCGAGGGTCTGGCCTCGATCAGTGCCGTCCTCGATCCCGAGGTGATCGTGGTGGGCGGCGGCGTCGCCGAGTCCGGTGAGCTGGTGATGCGACCGCTCGAGGACGCGTACCAGGCGCGCATGGGTCAATCGCACCGGCCCACGGCGGCGGTGCGCTCCGCCGCGCTGGGCAATCGCGCTGGGATGCTGGGGGCAGCAGACTTGGCCTGGGTGAGCACCACCCGCTGAGGAGGAGCGATGAGCGACGAGCTGACGGTCGGCGTGGACATCGGTGGCAGCAAGATCGCGGCGGCGGTGGTGGATGTCGACGGGCGCGTGCTGGCCCGGGAGGATCGCGAGACGCCCGGCCGGACCACCGCCAGCTCCGTCGTCGAGGACGTGATCGTCGACGCGGTGAAGTGCCTGGCCAAGGAGTACAGCTTCTCGGCAGTGGGCATCGGCGCGGCCGGCTTCGTCGACGCGGCCGGCTGTCGGGTGATGTTCGCGCCGCATCTGTCCTGGCGCGACGAGCCCTTGGCCGACCTGCTCTCGGAGCGCCTCGAGATGCCGGTCGTCGTCGACAACGACGCCAACATGGCGCTGTGGGCCGAGCACCGCTTCGGAGCCGCTCAGGACCATGCGAACGTCGTCCTCGTGACGCTGGGTACCGGTATCGGGGGAGCGATCCTGATCGGCGGTCGCCCCTACCGTGGCTTCGGCGGTATGGCGGGGGAGTTCGGCCACCAGCAGGTGGTTCCCGACGGCCGGCCCTGCGAATGCGGACGGACCGGCTGCTGGGAGCAGTACTGCTCGGGCAAGGCGCTGGCGCGGTTCGCCCGCGATGCGGGGCGCGACCTCGAAGGTCCGGCGCTGACGGAGGCGGCGCGCGGCGGCAACATCGTGGCCCGCGGCGCGTTCACGTCCATCGGTCGATGGCTCGGCGTCGGGGTCGCCAACGTGGTGGCCGCGCTCGACCCCGAGATCGTCCTCATCGGCGGTGGGGTCTCCACGGCAGGCAACCTGCTGCTGGATCCCGCTCGGATCGCCCTGGCGGAGAATCTGGTCGGAGCGGACCATCGCGCGATCCCGCCGCTGGTCAATGCGACGCTGGGACCCGACGCGGGGATGATCGGCGCATCGGTGCTGGCGCGCAGCCAGTACGAGAGCGCCGTCTGAGCGTCAGACCCGCGAGCCGTCGTCCCAGGGGTCCTGGTCCTCGCGGCGCTCCATGGTGGCGATCAGGTAGCCGATGCTCACCAGGAAGGCCACCACCGCGAAGAGTGCCAGCCAGTTCGGGATCGTCATGCCGCTGAGCACCGCGATCAGGAAGAGCGCAGGGCCGCCGAGCAGGCCCAACCAGGCGGCGCCGCGGGGGCCATCGGCGAGGCCGACCTTCGGAACGGCCGGCGGGATGTAGTGCTCGACCGGGTCGTCATGGTCCGGGCTGGGTTCAGGCTCGGGCTCGGGCTGGATGAGCGGACTCGGTGGACGCGTCAGCTCGTCGTCGGCCAGATGCGCGCGCTCGCCGAAGTTCTCGACGATGGAGGCCCAGGCCTCGTCGTCAGACATCGGCGCTGAGCCGCTTGATGAAGTCGACGGACATCGTGAAGATCTCGTCCGCGTCGTTGTCCAAGGTGGCGACGTGGTAGCTGTCGGTGAGCACGACCTCGGTCGTGTCGGTCGATGCCACGGTGCTCAGGACGATCCGCGCCGACGAGGGATCGACCACGTGGTCCTCCGCGGAGCGGAAGAACAACACCGGGGAGGTGACCTTGCCCAGATCGGCGCGGATCTGCTTCCAGGCCTGCAGCATGGAGGCGAGGGGCTTGAGTGGAGTACTGCGGTAGGCGAGCTCGTCGACACCCGGCTTCTTGATGTCGTTGCCGATTGCGGGGAACGTCTTGACGAGGTGCTTGAGCACCGGAAGCAGGAGCAGCTGCTTGTTGGTGCTCGCGACGGCGGCGTTGACCAGGATGACGCCGGCGATCTCCGGATGCCGCTCGGCCAGCTGGAGCACCAGGGAGCCGCCCATGGACAGTCCCGCGGCGAAGACGACGTCGCACTGCTCAGCGAGCTTCTGGTAGGCCGACTCGATGGCGGTGGTGTAGTCGGCGAAGCGGGTCTGCAGCATCTCCTCGACGGTGGTGCCGTGACCGGGGAGGCGCGGTACGGAGACGGTGTATCCGTGCTGGGCCAGGAACTCGCCCCACGGACGCATCGATGCGGGCGAGCCGGTGAACCCGTGGCTCAGCAGAATGCCGATCCTGGGGCCGGACGGCGGGGTGTTGGCGATGAACAGAGGTGCGCGGGGGTCAAGGTCGGCCACAAGGCTAGGGTAAGTCCGTCTCGCAATGGCGCTACCTGGTGGTCGGGAGTTGGGCTGTGGTCTTTTACTGGTTTCTGAAGCTTCTCGCCCTCGGGCCGATGCTCCGGATCGTCTTCAGGCCGAAGACCCAGGGCCTGGAGAACGTGCCCCGGTCGGGCCCGGTGATCCTCGCGAGCAACCACCTCTCCTATGCCGACTGGCTCTTCGTCCCGCTGACGGTGAGTCGTCGGGTCAGTTACGTCGCCAAGGCCGAGTACTTCACGAGCCCGGGCTTCAAGGGCTGGCTCCAGAAGATGTTCTTCACGGGCGCCGGTCAGATCCCGATCGATCGCGCGGGGGCGAATGCCGCGGAAGGCGCCCTGATGTCGGCGCGGGCGGTGCTCGAGAACGGTGACATCTTCGGCATCTATCCGGAAGGAACCCGCTCGCCCGACGGCAGGCTCTACCGTGGTCGCACGGGCGTGGCGCGGCTGGCGATCGAGAGTGGAGCGCCGGTGATCCCCGTGGGCGTGATCGGCACCGACGTCATCGCGCCGCCGGACAAGAAGTTCGGGAAGGTCGTGCGGCCCTCGATCAACTACGGGGAGCCGATGGACTTCTCCCGCTACCAGGGGATGGAGAACGACCGGTTCATCCTCCGCGCGGTGACGGACGAGATCATGTACGAGATCATGCGGCTGAGCGGGCAGGAGTACGTGGACGCCTACGCGAACCGCGGACGAAAGAAGAAGAAGGCGTCCTAGTCCCAGGAAGAACGGGACTGTCCCACGCGTTGTGGGAGTGGCCCAGTAGGCTCGGGTCAACGAGTGATCGCAAGGAGTGACGATGGGGCAAGCTTCGCTGTTGATGCGCGAATCGCTGGGTGCGGTCCTGCGCGCCGAGCGGATGCGTCGCGGCCTCACGCTGCGCGAGCTCTCGGCGAGCGCACGCATCAGCCTCGGATACATCTCCGAGCTCGAGCGCGGGCAGAAGGAGGCCTCCTCGGAGCTCCTCGCCGCGCTCTGTGACGCCCTCGATGTCCGCCTCTCGGAGGTGCTCCGCGAGGTCAGCCTCGACCTCGCCAGCGTCGAGGCGACCACCGCCGGCGCGACCGGTGGCGTCGTAGCCTCCGCCGCCTAGCCGCCTAGCCGCCTAGTCGCCTCTTCGCTTCCGCCCACCTTGCGCCAAATGCGCGCGACCTTGCACTTATTGACGCCGACCTTTCCCTTGTTTCGGTCGAGCTTGCTCTTGTTTCGGTCGGAAAGGTCTTGCCACCCCGACAGCATCGCTTTGGCCTAGCCGGGGCTCGCAATCGCAAGGTCGACGTCGTTTTGTGCAAGGTCGGCGTCAACGCGTGCAAGGTCGGCGTAAATAAGTGCAAGGTCGGCGGTTGGGGTGGGGGCTAGCGGGCGCCGACGGCTTCCTCGAGGGCGGCGAACTCGTCGTCGAGGTCGGTGAGCAGTCGCTGGAGGTGGGGCACGCTGCGGCGGCAGCCGGTCAGGCCGAAGTCGATCTGCTTCGCGTAGGTGGTGCAGGTGATGTTGAGGGCGACGCCGTGCATCGGCACGGACACGGGGTAGGTCCCAACCATCTCCGCGCCGTTGAAGTACTGCGTGGACCGGGGTCCGGGCACGTTGCTGATGATCAGGTTGAAGGGCGGCCGGGCGAGGTTCTGCAGGCCGAGCAGGGGGATGAACATCGCCGGTGCCATGCCCAGGGCACTCATCGCGAGGATCTGGTTCGACGTCATCGACTGGAGGGCGGCCTTGCCTTCGCGCATCGAGTGGTGGATCGCGGTCAGTCGCTCGGCCGGATCTGGAAGCTCGGTGGCTAGCCGGACCATGATCGAGCCGACCGCGTTGCCGCCATCCGATGAGGCCGAATGCGCCTCCTTGGCCTTCAGCCCGACCGGAACCATCGAGACCAGCGAGGTATCGGGCAGGTCGTCGTGGTCGATCAGGTAGCGACGGAGCGCGCCGCTGCACATGGCGAGCACGACGTCGTTCAGGGACGTCCCCGTGGCCTTCCTGATGGCGTTGAGGCGCTCGATCTCCCAACTCTGCGCGGCGAAGCGGCGGGAGCCGGTGATCGGCACGTTGAGCATGGTCTTGGGCGCTGAGATCGAGATCGCGGACGTCTCCTTGCGCAATCCCTTGTTGAGGGTGCGCAGGAAGGCGCCGGGCATACCCGCGGCGTCCATCGCGATCCCGGCGGCCTGGCGCGCCGTCGACAGCGGGATCTCGGCCAAACGCCGCTGTGCCTCCTCCTCGACCTTGCGGGTCTTGGACGAGGCCTTCACCGCGTACGGGAACGGCATGTCCCGCTTGTCCGGATCGGTGCTGAGGACGCTCTGCAGCAGTCGACTGGCGGAGACGCCGTCGACCAGCGCGTGATGGATCTTCGTGTAGAGCGCAACCCGACCGTCGGCCAGTCCCTCGATCACGTGCGACTCCCAGAGCGGCCGCTCTCGGTCCAGGGTGGTGCCGTGCAGCCGTCCGACGAGCTCGAGCAGCTCGCGGACGCGCCCGGGCGCCGGCAGCGCGCTGTGCCGGACATGGTGCTCCACGTCGAACTGCTCGTCGGGCGTCCACATCCATTGCCCGGCGGTCTTGATCGACTTGTACGGGCGCTTCTTGAAGAGCGGCCTCACCTCGTCCTCGAGGAGCGCCTGCTCGTAGATCTTGGCCGCGAAATCCGGTCCGGCGTCCGCTGGTGGCTCGAACAGCTGCATGCCCGCCACGTGCATCGGTTGGCTCCGGCTCTCGGCCAGGAGGAACATCAGCGAGTTCGGATCGATCGGAGTGGCCATGGCGTGCATCCTTGCGCGTCGGCGCGTACTTGGAAAGCATGCAGGGGTGGATACCTTCGACTCGTTGAACCCCGGCACCGGTGCGGTGGTCGGCACGTACCCGATCGCGACCGAGGCCGAGGTGCGCGAGGCAGTGGCGCGTGCGCGTGAGGCCGCCGCCTGGTGGGCGACTCTCTCCTTCGGTCAACGGGAGGCGATCCTCACCGACTGGAAGGCCCTCATCACGCAACGCATCGAGGAGCTTGCCGAGGTGATGCGCTCCGAGACCGGAAAGCCGGCGAGTGACGCTGCCCTCGAGGTCGGTCTGGCGGTCGATCACCTGGGCTGGGCGGCCGGTCACGCGGAGAAGGTGCTCAAGCGCAAGAGCCGTGCCTCGGGCATGGTGATGGCCAACATGTCGGCGTCGGTGGAGTACCGGCCCCTGGGTGTCATCGGCGTCATCGGTCCTTGGAACTACCCGGTGTTCACGCCGATGGGCTCCATCGCCTACGCCTTGGCGGCGGGCAATGCGGTGGTGTTCAAGCCGAGTGAGTACACGCCGGGGGTCGGCGTCTGGCTGGCCCGGACCTTCGCCGAGGTCTGTGACCGGCCGGTGTTCCAGGTCGTCACCGGCTACGGGGCCACCGGCGCCGCCCTGTGCGAGTCCGGCGTGAACAAGTTGGCCTTCACGGGATCGACGGCTACCGGGCGGAAGATCATGGCCGCCTGCGCGAGCACGCTGACCCCGGTCCTCATCGAGGCCGGCGGCAAGGACGCCATGATCGTGGACGAGGA
>JBQCJL010000372.1:0-3861 GCA_051952795.1 Marmoricola sp. | reverse complement strand
TGTCCGGGGTGTAGCCGAGCAGATTCGTGGCGACGTCGTAGGTGACACCCTGCGGACCAGCACCGCCCAGCAGCTGGTCGAGGACCGACAGCGTGTCGCGGGCGGATCCGGCACCGGCCCGGACGACCAGCGGCAGCGCCGCCGGGTCGATCTCCACGCCTTCGCGCTCACAAAGCTCGGCGAGGTAGTCCTGGAGCAGCCGCGGCGGGATCAGGCGGAACGGATAGTGGTGCGTGCGCGAGCGGATGGTCGGGATGACCTTCTCGGGCTCGGTCGTGGCGAAGATGAACTTGAGGTGCTCCGGCGGCTCCTCGACCAGCTTGAGCAGGGCGTTGAAGCCCTGCGAGCTGACCATGTGCGCCTCGTCGATGATGTAGATCTTGTAGCGGCTGTTGACCGGTGAGAAGAACGCCCGCTCGCGCAGGTCGCGTGCGTCGTCGACGCCCCCGTGGCTGGCCGCGTCGATCTCGATGACGTCGATCGAGCCGGGTCCCCCGCGCGCCAGGTCGCGACAGGACTGACAGTCGCCGCACGGGTCGGCGATCGGCGCCTTCTCGCAGTTCAAGGCACGCGCGAGGATGCGGGCGCTCGTGGTCTTGCCACAGCCGCGCGGGCCGGAGAAGAGGTAGGCGTGGTTGACCCGGTTGTTCGCCAGGGCCTGGCGCAGCGGGCCGGTGACATGGTCCTGCCCGATCACCTCGGCGAAGGTCTCCGGCCGATAGCGGCGGTAGAGGGCGAGGGTCTGCGTCACGGGGACGAGCCTAACCGGGGGTGGCGACAGCCTTGGGAGGCCGCGTCGAACCAGATGCCAGCCGGCTTCCGCCAGCCACCGCGATCGCGATCGTCAGCATCGCCCCCAGCATCAGCGCGGAGCCCTCGCCGGGCTTGAGCAGGTGCAACTGCGCACCGATCGTCGCTGCCGACACGGGCACTCCCAGTTGGGCGGCCGCCAGCATTCCGTAGGGGATGCCCTGTCCCAGCAGGCGCATCAGGGTGTGGGCGATCGCCGCCGCGATGGCCAGCCCGAACGCCAGACCGATCATCGCCGGATGGCTGACGAGCTCGCGCAGATTGAGCTCGGCCCCCAACCAGATGAAGTACACCGGTCCGAGGAAGCCCTCGGTGAGGGCGAAGAGCTGCTTGGCCAGACGTCGCGGCTCCCCCACCGCGGCGACCACCAAGCCGAAGGCGAAGCCCGCGAGCATGATCGAGACGTGGGTCTGCACCGCCAGCGCGGCGATGCCGAAGAGGATCGCCAGCTGGATCCGGAGCTCCAGAGCGAAGGACCGCTCCTCCGAGACCTGATGGATGCGCTCGCGCGTCCCGGACTGTTCCCCACGACGGAGCACCAGGAACGCGACCGCCGCGACGGCGATGACGGCGAGCGCCCCCAGGGCGGCTCGGGCTGCATGGGGCGGGTCGATGGCCAGCGGGAGCGCGACGATGCAGGCCGCGTCGGCGATGGCCACCTGCGGGAGCAACCCGAGGATGCCCTCGCCGCCCAGGCCCAGCGAGTCGACGATGGGCAGGATGATCGCGGCCGACGACGACGCCGTGAGCACGGCGTACAGCGGACCGTGCCCGATGCCGACGATTGCGGCGAGCGCGTAGCCCAGCCCGCCCGCGATCACACCCACGGCGACGGCTCGGATCGCGCCCTGGAGAAGGGCGGGCCGGATCTTGGGGTCACGGACCGGAACGTGCGTCCCGGCGACGAACATCACCAGGGCGAAGCCGACGTCGCCGAGGAAGGTGAACGTCGGATCCGACGCGTGCAGATAGCCGAGGCCGGTCCTGCCGAGCGCGGCTCCGGCGATGAGCTCGCCCAGCACGACGGGCAGATGCCAACCCCGCGGTAGCGCCAGCAGCGGGCCCAGCAGGCCGATGGCGCAGATCACGGAGAGCTCGGTGAACCCCATCCGCACATTGTGGCCTCGTCACGGAGGTCGCGCAGGGATGGCTAGACTTCGGGCCAACCCCTCGTGCGGCGATAACTCACTGAACTCCCCCAGGGCCGGAAGGCAGCAAGGGCAGGTGGGCTCTTTCGGGTGCACGAGGGGCCTTTTGTTCTCCATGCCTCCGCGCAGGTAACCTCTCCGGCGGAGGTGTCGCCTAGTGGCCTATGGCGCTCGCTTGGAAAGCGGGTTGGGTGCATGCCCGGGGGGGTTCGACGCCCCCCACCTCCGCCCGCGAGCCGCCGGGGCGTTGCGAACGCCGCATCGCCCCTGACTCGTTCTCTGCTGGACTACCTCATGGACGGCTGCGGCGTGCTCGACGCGCCGCAGTAGTAGTCGACCTGGGCCGTCACGTAGTTGACCCACGACGCGTCGTCCGGGAAGACCGACGGGTCGTCCTTGATCGACTCGGGCAGCGGCATCCATCCGGCGATGTCGCTGATCACGATCCCCCGCCAGTTGTTGGTGTTGCCGACGTGCTGCCGGCATGCCTTGGTGTAGGCCGCGTCGCTGGAGTTCAAGTACATGTTCGCCACAGCGGGCGCTGCCGGACGGTCACCACCGCCACCGCCGCCGGTGCTGAGGCACGACGGGTTGTTCGGGTCGGTGACCGTCACGGGAACGGTGACCGGACCCACCTTCTTCTGCGCACCGGCCGGGTTCACCCCGCCCCGGTTGCCGACGACCGGCTGGAAGGTGACGCTCGTCGACCCGCACGCCACCGGCGTGAAGGTGAACGTGGCACCGGCATCGCCACAGTGGTACGAGCCGGAGGTGCCCGACACCGTCACCACGGAGGTGTTGTAAGCACCCGTCGCGACGCTGTAGGTCAGGCCGTTGTTGAGCGCGTTGGGACAGTTGCTGTCGAGAACCACCGACACCGGCTGAGCCGCGCCGCCGACGGTCAAGCTCACCGGATTCGGTGTCGCGATCAGGTTGCTGACGGTCGCCGCTGTCGCGGATCCCGTCGGTGCGAGCAGCGCGGCGACGAATGCCGTCGCGATCACTCCCGCTTTCAGGGTCATCTTCGTTGGAATCATGCGGGGCCCCCGCCTTTCGCCGCACGCGGCGTCGTAGTGATGCTCAGATGAGCTGAGTGCACGCGGCTGTCATCAGACAACGCCCTCGGTCCACTCCACCGCGGTCAGGCGACTGCTACGAATATTCGCAGAGTAATGTGCTTCGGCCCGATGCGATAGAAGCCCCGCCCTCGGTTTTGTCGGTGTGAGGTGGCACGATCAATGGCGTGAGCACGCCACGTGTCGCCACCACGTCCGATGCACTCCTCCAGCGCTATTCCGAGGTGCGCGCCTACACCGAGAGCCTGGCCGCGCCGCTGAGCCCGGAGGACCAGACCGTCCAGTCGATGCCGGACGTCTCTCCCACCAAGTGGCACCGCGCCCACGTCACCTGGTTCTTCGAGACCTTCCTGCTCGCCGAGAACGAGTCGAACTTCGCGCCGTACGCGGACAAGTACTGGTTCCTCTTCAACAGCTACTACGAGGCCATCGGTCCGCGGTACGCGCGGCCGATGCGCGGCGTCATCACCCGGCCCGGCATTCACGAGGTGGGCAACTACCGCAGCAATGTCGACGACCGGATGCGGGATCTCATCGCTGGCGTCGACGAGGGCACGCTGGAGAAGCTCAGCGGCCTCATCGAGCTGGGCTTTCATCACGAGCAGCAGCACCAAGAGCTGCTCCTCATGGACATCCAGCACGTGCTGTCGCTCAATCCGCTGCGACCCGTCTACGCGGGACGGCCGGCGGCATCGAGCAATCCCGGAGAGCTGGGCTGGTGCGACTTCGACGGCGGCCTGGTCGAGATCTGACACCGTGGCGAGGACTTCTCCTTCGACAACGAGCTCCCGCTGCACCAGCAATGGCTGCAGCCCTTCCGCCTGGCC
>JBQCJL010000371.1:0-2287 GCA_051952795.1 Marmoricola sp. | reverse complement strand
CGATGATCCGATCGATGCGACGTGCTGCTCGCGCCGGCACCCAGCTGCCCTTCGCCATCGAGGTCGACGGCGTCTTCGTCGGCCAGATCAGCGTCAACAACATCGTGCGCGGATCCGCGCAGTTCGCCTCGATCGGGTATTGGATCGACGAGCGGGTGGCGAGTCGCGGCATCACCACCCGCGGGGTCGCGCTCGTCATCGACTACTGCTTCCGCGTGGCCGGGCTCCATCGCATCGAGATCGCGATCCGGCCGGAGAACTCAGCGTCCCTTCGGGTGGTCGACAAGCTGGGCATCCCGTTCATCGGGCTCGCCCCGCGCTACCTGCATATCGACGGCGAATGGCGCGATCACCTGCTGTTCGGTATCACTCGCGAGGAAGCTCCCGGTGGGCTGTTGCGGCGTTTGGATTCACAGCAGTCACAGAAGTGATCTCGCGACACACCGGGCGCGCTCCATCCCACGGCGCCCCGGCGCTTTTACGCTCAGCCCGTGGACTTGTCTGGGTTGATCTTCGTCGCGCTCTTCGTGGGGTGGGCCATCTACCTGATCCCCAAGTTCATGCGCGACCAGGAGGAATTGGCAACAACGCGGTCCCTTCAGGACTTCTCCGCGCGGTTGCGCGTGTTCGCAGCAACGCGATCCGTCGCCAAGCAGAACCTGCTCGGCCCCGACGAACCGACCGTCGAGATCTCCATGGACGAGATCCAGAAGGCGCTGGACGTGAGTCCTGCGCAGGCCGTCCGGCTGCCCAGCCGCGCCGCCGCCAAGAAGGCCGCGAAGCGTCGTCGTCGCGTCCTGCTGGTGCTGATGGTCGTCACCGCCGCCGTGACCGGTCTGGCCGTCGCCGGGATCGGACCGATCTGGACTCCCGCTATCCCCGTCGCCATCGTGCTGCTCTTCCTGCTGACGGCTCGCCGTTCGGTCCGACGTGCGGCCAAGGCGCGCAAGGCCGCCGTCCGCGCTGCGTCGGCCAACGCTGGTCGAGCGTCCGCGCCGGCAGCCGCGTCACCCGCGCCGGTGGCCCCTGCGCCGATCATCACGCACGAGACCGACGTCGAGGTCGCGCTGATTGCCCGCATCGAGGCCGACAACGCCGCCGACAACGACGCGGCCGCTGCCGCCGATCGGCTCTGGGACCCCGTCCCGGTCACCCTGCCGACCTACCTGGACAAGCCCGTCGCGCACCGCACGGTGATGAGCATCGAACTGAACCGAGGGATCGTCTCCTCGGGTCACGACGCCGCCGACACCGAGCTGGTGCGGGCCGCCGAGGCGGCTGCTGCCGAGGAGGCCGCGGCCGACCTGGAAGCACCCCGCCGCGCCGCCGGCGCCTGAGCCTCTCGATTCGAAGACACCCCCGCCCGGGTGGTACCTTTCTCCACGCGTCGCGAGACGCATGGGGCTGTGGCGCAGTTGGTAGCGCGCCTCGTTCGCATCGAGGAGGCCAGGGGTTCGAATCCCCTCAGCTCCACCATCAAGACAGCCAAGACCGCCCTTCGGGGCGGTCTTGTTGCATTCCCGGGCATGGTCGGCGCCACCCCTCGTCCCCGCTGACGCTTCTTGGAGGGGCGCAACGACATACGGACTACAGATTCCGCCTGCTTTGACGCGATATCAGCGCATCTGCGGTGTGTCGCGCCGGAATCTGTAGTCGCTGTGTCGCGCAAGCAGGCTGCCTGCTCGCCGCGCATGGTTGCGGCAGGAGCGCGGCGCTGGCCACGACCACGACCGACGGCTGCGAGACGGGCCACCTGGTGCGTAGCGATCGGGCCCGGCTCCATCGCCGCCGAGTTCGTAGACCTCGGTGAGGGCCGACCCCTGTTTCTGCCCCACGAGCCACGGGTAGGAAATGAACGTGAGCGATGACGCTTTCGGCACGTTGATGGCCTCGGTCGATCCGCCGCTGATCGTCCTCACTACTGCCGTCGGAACTGAATGGGCCGGCTGTCTGGTCGGCTTCCACGCGCAATCGAGCATCGAGCCCCAGCACTATTGCGTGTGGCTGTCGAAGGCCAACCACACCTACAAGGTGGGCTTGCGTGCTCACAGCTTCGCCGTACATTTCCTGACCACCGACGACCTGCCGGTCGCCGAGCACTTCGGCACGTTGACCGGCGAGGACACGGACAAGTTCGCGGGTTACGACGTCGACCTCGACGCGCAGGGCGTGCCGCTCCTCAGGGTCTGCCCCAATCAGCTGTCGCTCGAACGCATCGCTGTGCTCGACGACGGCAGCGATCACGTCTGCCTCACGACGCGCGTGCGCTCGGCTCGCAGCGGCGATG
>JBQCJL010000370.1:0-14583 GCA_051952795.1 Marmoricola sp. | reverse complement strand
CACCCAGCGCCCATCGCGCTCCCCCTCGCGGCGCAGAGGCTTGGCATCGACGCCGCGCAGACGCTCCTCGATGGCGTCCACGATGGCCCCCACCTGGCGCTCGTTGCCGGCCGAGCAGATCACGAAGGCATCCGTGATCGCGAGCTGCTCGGAGACATCGAAGGCGACGATGTCCTCAGCCAGCTTGTCTGCGGCCGCGAGGGCGGCCTCACGGACGAGAACGGCGGCTCGATCGGCGATCACGAGCGCTCCTTGGGGGTTGTGGCGGGATAGAGGTCGTACTTGGCGATGTGCTGAACGACGCCGTCGGGAACCAGGTAGGAGATCGGCTCCCCGGTGGTGACCCGTCGCCGACAGTCGCTGGAGGAGATGGCCAACGCCGGGATCTCCAGGATCCGGACGCGTCCCGACGGCATCGCGTCCACGAGACCGGGATCGAGCGGGTAGCCCGGCCGGGTGCAGCCCACGAACTCGGCGAGCTCGAACAGCTCCGCGACGTCACGCCAGCCGAAGATCTCGGTGAGGGCGTCGGCGCCGGTGATGAAGAACAGCTCCGCGCCCTGGTAGATCGCGCTCAGGTCGCGCAGCGTGTCCACGGTGTAGGTCGGCCCACCACGATCGATGTCGACGCGGGAGACCGTGAAGCGCGGATTCGACGCGGTCGCGATCACCGTCATCAGATACCGGTGTTCGGCCGCGGTGACCTGCCGCGCGGACTTCTGCCACGGCTCACCGGTCGGGACGAAGACGACCTCGTCCAGATCGAGTGATGCCAAGACCTCCGACGCCGCCACCAGGTGACCGTGATGGATCGGATCGAAGGTACCCCCCATGACGCCGATGCGGCGCTGGGGTGAGCCGGACACGGTCAGGAGTGCTCGCGTCCGCCGCCGATGGCGACGGTGATCAGCAGCAGGATGATGAGGCCCAGCAGGATGCCGCCGCCGACGATGTACGGTGCGGCGCCCGCACCCTTCTCGGCTGTCTCCAGGCTGACGACGAGCAGATTCGACATGGCGGACACTCTACCGGGTCACAGGAGGTGGAAGACCGCCCCTGCCCCGATCAGGATCGCCCATAGGAACAGCGTCCGACCCAAGAGCCCCGCGAAGAAGAAGATCATCACGTTCATCCGCAGGACCCCGGCGAGCGGAGCCATGGCCGTGATGGGCGGAATGCCGGTGGCTGCCGACGTGAAGGAGAGGAGTCCGCTGAAGACCGGACGGCCCTCGATGCGGCCCCGCCACTTCTCGATGCTCTCCTGGCGCTCCGGGTCCTGCAGTCTCTGGTCGATCCACTTGATCCGGAGCGCGCGCTCGGCCGCGTAGTACCAGACCAGCTTGCCGAGGTTCTGGCCCAGCGAGCCCACGAAGGCGATGAGGAGGATGTAGAACCAGGTATGCGGCACCGCCTTGTAGATGACGATGACGTAGGCCTCCATATTGAAGATCGGAATCACGGCGGAGAGCACGCCGAATCCGAACGTCAGCCAGATGAAGCTCACCGGACGTGACCATCTCCGGTGACGATGTACTTGGTCGAGGTCATCTCGCGCAGACCCATCGGTCCGCGTGCGTGCAGCTTCTGGGTGGAGATGCCGATCTCCGCGCCGAAGCCGAACTCGCCACCGTCGGTGAAGCGCGTGGAGGCATTGACCATCACGGCAGCGGCGTCCACGCCAGCGACGAAGCAGCGGGCCGCCTCCTGTGAGGTCGTGACGATGGCCTCGGTGTGCTGCGAGGAGTAGGTGCGGATGTGGGCGAGCGCCGCCTCGAGGTCGGGGACCACCGCCGCTGACATCGTCAGGGCGAGGAACTCCTCGGCATAGTCCTCCTCCGAGGCGGGCACGACGCCCTCGATAGCCGTGAACGCCTCGTCGCCCCTGACCTCCACGCCCGCCTCCTGCAGCGCGGCGACGACCCTCGGCAGGAACTCGGCGGCGACGTCCTGGTGCACGAGCAACGACTCCGCGGAGTTGCACACCGACGGGCGATGGGTCTTGGAGTTGAGGACGATGTTCAATGCCACGTCGAGGTCCGCCTCCGCGTCGACGTAGACGTGGCAGTTCCCGACGCCGGTCTCGATCACCGGAACGCTCGAGCCCTCGACCACCGAGGCGATCAGGCCCGCACCACCGCGCGGAATGAGCACGTCGACCAAGCCGCGGGCGCGCATCAGGATCCCGGCGGCCTCGTGACCCTCGCCCGGAACCAGCTGGACCGAGTCGGCCGGCAGACCACGGGCCACGAGCGCTCCGCGCAGGACGTCGACGATGGCCTCGTTGGAGTGGAGGGCGCTGGAGGATCCGCGCAGCAGCGCCGCGTTGCCACTCTTCAGACAGATGCCGGCCGCATCGGCGGTGACGTTGGGCCGGGCCTCGTAGATGATTCCGACCACGCCGAAGGGCACGCGCACCTGGCGGAGCTCGAGACCGTTGGCCAGCGTCGAGCCCTGGACGACCTCTCCGATGGGGTCCGGAAGGCCGGCGACCTCGCGCAGCCCTGCAGCCATACCCTCGACCCGACCCGCGTCGAGCCGCAGGCGGTCGATCAGGTGCCCGCCCACGCCTGCATCGAGAGCGGCGGCGACGTCCTTGTTGTTGGCGGCGACGATGGCGTCCGAGTGTTCGATCAGCGCGTCTGCCATCGCCTGGAGCGCCGCGTCCTTCTGTCCCCGGGTCGCCTGCGCGAGGTCGAGGCTGGCGCTCCGGGCCCGCACACAGGCATCGCGAACGAGCGCATCGAGAGACGTCGCGGGCATGGTGCGTAGATTAGCCGGAGGGGCCGAACTATCCGGTGATCACCACGAGGTCGTCGCGGTGCACGACCTCGCGCTGGTAGCCCTCACCGAGCTCGGCCTGGAGGTCGCGCGTGTTCCGGCCGCGGAGACGCGGCAGCTCACCGGCGTCGAAGTTGACGAGCCCGCGCGCGACCACGACGCCGGCGGTGTTGACCAGGTCCACCGTCTCGCCCGCGTCGAAGGTGCCGTCGATCGCCACGATCCCCGCTGCCAGCAGTGAGGCGTTCCGCTGCGTGATCGCTGCGACCGCGCCGTCATCGAGGGTCAGGCGGCCCTTGGGCTCGCTGGCATGCGTCAGCCAGAGCTCGCGTGCCGAGCGTCGCTGGGGCCGGGCGTGGAAATAGGTCCCCACCTCCTCGCCGGCGATCGCGGCCGCGGCGTGCGCGGCCGACGTGAGCACCACCGGGATGCCTGCCTCGGTGGCGATGCCGGCCGCGTCGAGCTTGGTCACCATTCCGCCGGTGCCCACATGCGAGCCGACCCCGTCGATCTCGATGCCGTCGAGTCGGCTGAGGTCCGGAACGTCCTGGATCAGCCGCGAGGCGGGACGCGTGGGCGGGCCGTCGTAGAGGCCGTCCACGTCAGAGAGCAAAACCAGGAGATCGGCACGTACCAGATGGGCGACGAGGGCGGCGAGGCGATCGTTGTCTCCGAAGCGGATCTCGGAGGTGGCCACGGTGTCGTTCTCGTTGACGATCGGCACGGCGCCGAGGTCGAGGAGCGTGGTGAAGGTCTGCTGGGCGTTGCGATAGTGGGCGCGCCGCGCCATGTCGTCGACCGTCAGGAGCACTTGCCCGGTGACCAGGCCGTGCTTGGCGAACTCCGCGGTGTAGCGATGTACCAGGAGTCCCTGGCCCACGGAGGCGGCCGCCTGCTGGCGCGCGAGGTCCGAGGGTCGCCGGCTCAGTCGCAGCGGGGCCAGGCCGGCCGCGATCGCTCCCGACGACACCAGGACCAGATCGGCGCCGCGCTCACGCAGGCCGAGGAGCGACTCCACCAGCGCGGACAACCTCGTGTCGTCGAGGCCGCCCCCGGTGGTGGTCAGCGACGACGATCCGACCTTGACGACGACGCGCCGGGCGCCCGCCACCGCAGGCCTGGACATCAGTCGCCGTCCTCGTCGGGGCCGACCCAGTCGGGGTTGTCGAGGCGACGCGCAACATCGGCTCGGGTCTCGGACTCACCACGCTCGGGCATCGCGTCGGCGATCGCACGGCGGCGCTGAGCGGCAGGGCGATCCTCGTCGAACCGGTGGTCCTCACCGCGGCGCGCGAGGTTCTCTGCCCCGGCATCGATCCCGGGCTTGAAGTCGAAGACGACGCTGTTGCTGGCCTCGCCGATGATGACGGCATCGCCCTCCTCGGCACCGAGCTCGAGCAACCGAGCCTCGACTCCGAGGCGGTTCAGACGGTCGGAGAGGAATCCGACGGCCTCGTCGTTGCTGAAGTCGGTCTGGCGGATCCAGCGCTCAGGCTTCTCCCCGCGCACGACCCATCCCTCGTCGGTCTCGGTGACCGTGAAGTCGACGCCGCCCGAGACTGCCTTCGGCTTCAGCACGATGCGCACGGGCTCCACCACGGGAGCGGCCGTGCGGCGGGCGGCCACGATCTGAGCCATGGCGAAGGTCAACTCGCGCAGACCCTCGTGCGAGGCCGCGCTGATCGGGATGACCTCCCAGCCGGCGTTCTTGAAGTCGTCGAGGACGATGTCGCTGAGGTCGCGTCCGTCGGGCACGTCGACCTTGTTCAGCGCGACCAGCCGCGGACGGTCCTCGAGGCCGCCGTAGCGCGCCAGCTCAGCCTCGATCACCTCGAGATCGTCCAGGGGAGCGCGGCCGGGCTCCATGGTCGCCATGTCGATGACGTGGACAAGAGCGGCACAGCGCTCGATGTGGCGGAGGAAGTCGTGACCGAGCCCGCGGCCCTCGCTGGCGCCCTCGATGAGGCCCGGCACATCGGCCACCGTGAAGGTGACGTCGCCGGCACGCACCACGCCTAGGTTCGGGACGAGGGTGGTGAAGGGGTAGTCCGCGATCTTCGGCCGCGCACGCGAGATGGCGGCGATCAGGCTCGACTTGCCCGCACTCGGGAAGCCCACCAGGCCGATGTCGGCCACGACCTTGAGCTCGAGGCGGATCATCAAGTCGTCGCCGGGCTCGCCCAGGAGCGCGAAGCCGGGAGCCTTGCGCTTGGACGACGCGAGCGCGGCGTTGCCCAGTCCCCCACGACCGCCCGCTGCGACGACGATCTCCGTACCGATGCCGACGAGGTCCGCGAGCACCTCGCCGTCGTCGCTGGTGACCACCGTCCCGTCCGGAACCGGGAGGACCAGGTCCTGGCCGTGATGTCCGTTGCGGAAGTCGCCGGCACCGTGGCCACCATGGCCGGCGACGCGCTTGGCGTTGTGGTAATAGTCGATCAGCGTCGTGACGTCGGGATCGACGCGCAGGATGACCGAGCCTCCCGGGCCGCCGTTGCCGCCATCGGGTCCGCCCAGCGGCTTGAACTTCTCGCGATGCACCGAGGCGACGCCGTTGCCTCCGCGCCCCGCGACCACGTGCAGACGCACGCGGTCCACGAAGGTAGGAACGGCCATCGTTATCTCCTGCTCGGTCTGTCTGGTCTAAGAATGCCGAAAGGCGCCCCGGAAAGGGGCGCCCAACGGGTGAAGCTTGCGTTCGTTAAGCGTTCAGGCAGACGGGACGATGTTCACCACGCGACGACCACGACGCGTGCCGAACTCGACGTTGCCCGCGACCAGCGCGAAGAGCGTGTCGTCGCCGCCACGGCCGACGCCCGTGCCGGGGTGGAAGTGCGTGCCACGCTGGCGGACGATGATCTCGCCGGCGTTGACGAGCTGACCGCCGTAGCGCTTCACGCCAAGACGCTGCGCGTTCGAGTCGCGGCCGTTCTTGGTGCTGGCTGCACCCTTCTTGTGTGCCATGTCTTCAGTCCCTCTTCACTCGTAAGTTCTCGAACGATCAGCTGTTGATCGCGGTGACCTTGACCTGGGTGTACTTCTGACGGTGACCCTGGCGCTTCTTGTAGCCGGTCTTGTTCTTGTACTTCTGGATGATGATCTTCGGGCCCTTGAAGCCGCCGACGACCTCGGCGCTGACGCCGGCCTTGTCGAGGCCTGTGGCCGTGATCTTGTCGCCGTCGACCAGCATGACGACGGGAAGGGTCAGCGTGTCACCCACGGCCGCGTCAACGCGGTCGATCTCGATGACGTCACCGACAGCAACCTTCTGCTGCTTGCTGCCACTGCGCACGATCGCGTACACCGCGACTCACTCTCCTCGCCATGCTCACCACGCCGAGGCGCGAGTGGGCTCAATCGAACTGTCAAAATTGGGGGGCGTAATGCGCCATCACGCAACACACCGAGGGTCAACTTTACGGGACGCGCACAGTCACGGTCAAAACGACCCGACTACCGCTTGCGCGTACCCCGCTTCTTGACCGGAACGTGCAGGACGGAGTGCTCGTGCTCGTCCAGGATCTCGTCGGACTCCGCGGCCTCCTCCTGTTCGGGCAGCGGTTCGGGCTCGAGCGCCTCCGCCGGCTCCTCCACGACGTCCTCCGTCGCCGCCGGTGGTCCGGCCGGACGAGTGGCGGTCCGCCGACGACGCGTTGAGGTGACGACCGCCGGGGCCGGCGCGTCGACCACCGGCGTCTCGCTGTCAGAGGGCGCAATCTCGACGTCAGAAGGTGCAAGGTCGGCGTCAGAAGGTGCAATCTCGACGTCGGAAGGTGCAAGGTCGGCATCGGGGTCGGCGGACTCATTGAGCATCGGGAGGGGCTCGACGGGCGGGCGGGGGCCGGCGAGATCCGCAGGCGAGGGCGCGGCCTCGGCGCGCTGCTGGTTGCCCTGGCCCCCCTGGTTGCCCTGATTCCCCTGGCTCTGGTTGCCGCCTTCACCGCGCCCACGACGCTGGCCGCCGCGGCGACGGTTGCCGCGCGGCTCGTCGTCGCTCACGGACGCGGCGCCCGCGGTCGCGATCGGCTCGTGATGCACGATGAGGCCCCGGCCCTTGCAGTGGGGGCACTCCTCGCTGAACGCCTCGACCCGGCCGGTGCCGATGCGCTTGCGCGTCATCTGGACCAGACCGAGCGCGGTCACCTCAGCGACCTGGTGGCGGGTGCGGTCACGACCCAGGCACTCGACGAGTCGTCGCAGCACCAGGTCGCGGTTGGACTCCAACACCATGTCGATGAAGTCGATGACGATGATGCCGCCGATATCGCGCAGCCGGAGCTGACGCACGATCTCCTCGGCAGCCTCGAGGTTGTTCTTGGTGACGGTCTCCTCGAGGTTGCCACCCGAACCGGTGAACTTGCCGGTGTTGACGTCGACGACGGTCATCGCCTCGGTGCGATCGATGATCAGCGAGCCGCCGGAGGGCAGCCAGACCTTGCGGTCCAGCGCCTTGGCGATCTGCTCGTCGACGCGGTAGGCGGCGAAGAGATCCTGGGCGGCCGGCGGACCCTCCGGGTCCGGCTCGAAGCGCTCGAGCCGCTCGGTGAGGTCGGGGGCGACGTGCTCGACGTACTGCTGGACGAGCTCCCACGCCTCGGCGCCCTGGACCACCAGCTTGCTGAAGTCCTCGGTGAAGAGGTCGCGCACGACCTTGAGCGTCAGATCCGGCTCGCCATAGAGGAGTTCCGGCCCCTTGCCGGCAGCGACCTTGGCCTCGATGTCCGCCCATCGCGCGGTGAGCCGCTCGACGTCGCGGGTGAGCTCCTCCTCGCTGGCACCTTCCGCCGCCGTGCGCACGATGACGCCGGCGGTATCCGGGACGATCTCCTTGAGGAGGGTCTTGAGCCGGTTGCGCTCGGTGTCGGGCAACTTGCGCGAGATACCGCTGGTGGTGCCGTCCGGGACGTAGACCAGGAACCGACCCGGGATGCTGATCTGACCGGTGAGGCGCGCGCCCTTCTGCCCGACCGGGTCCTTGGTCACCTGCACCAGGATGGTCTGGCCGGAGCTCAGCACCGACTCGATCTTGCGCGGCTGGCCGTCCTTGTGTCCAAGACCCGACCAGTTGACCTCACCGGCGTAGAGCACCGCGTTGCGGCCCTTGCCGATGTCGATGAACGCGGCCTCCATGGAGGGCAGCACGTTCTGCACGCGACCGAGGTAGACATTGCCGATCATCGAGGCCTGCGACTCGCGGCTGACGTAGTGCTCGACGAGCACGTTGTCCTCGAGGACGCCGATCTGGGTCAGCGCCTCACGCTGACGGATGACCATGACGCGATCCACGGCCTCGCGGCGGGCCAGGAACTCGGCCTCGCTGACGATCGGCGCACGACGGCGTCCGGCCTCGCGGCCTTCGCGGCGACGCTGCTTCTTCGCCTCCAGACGCGTCGAGCCGTTGACGCTCGCGATCTCGTCCTCAGGACTCTTGGGCGCGCGGTTACGGGTGCGGGTCCGGCGCGAGCCACCCTCCCCCGACTCGGCGTTGTCCGCGTCGGCATCCTCGAGCTCGTCCTCGTCGCCCTCGTCGTCGGAGGAGTCGTCGTCGGAGTCTCCGCCGGCACCAGCCGGCTTGCGGCGGCGGCGGCCACCGCGTCGGCGCGGACGACGGCGTGCCGCTCCCTCGCCACCTTCGCCGCCTTCGCCGGTCTCGTCGTCGGATGCCTCGGCGTCCGGCTCCGCGTCGGCGGGCTTCTCCGCCACCTCGGCCACCGGCTTGTCCGCCTCGTCCTTGGGCGGCGCCGGCACTGTCTTCTTGCGCACGGGTTGGGCGACCGGCTCGGGCGCCTGGAACAGCACCGGCTGCGCGGTCTTGCGGGGGGCGACCTTCTTGGCGGGCGCTTCGGCCTCGGTCTCGGTCGCACCGTCGGCGGGGGCGGCCGGGGCGGCCTCCGCGACCTTCTTGGGCTTGCTGGCCGCCTTCTTCTTCGGCTGCGGCTTCTCCTCGCCCTCGACGGGCTCGGCGGCCGCCTTCTTGGCGGCGGCCTTCTTGGCCGGAGCCTTCTTGGCAGCTGTCTTCTTGGCAGCGGCTTTCTTGGCCGGCTTCGCCGGGGCGTCGGAGGCCTCAGCCACCGGGTCCGCTGCTACGGGCGCAGCTTCCGGGGCGGGGGTGTTGTCGGTAGGGCTGAGTTCATCGCTCATGCCAACTCCTCAGCGCCGCAAGCGGCGCGGGTCACGGTTGTCCGCCGAGCGCATCGGGCGCCGACAGGCAACGAAAGCCTTCAGTGGCGACGACAGCCTCCGCTGCGTTACGCCGGATCGGCGATTCAGCCGTCCTGACCGCGGTCGCTAGGTGCGTCGCGGTCGGGTGCGAGTGGATCACCCACCGTGCCGGCATCCTCGAGCGTCCCCTGGGCCAACCGCTGAAAGAGCGCGGAATCAGCCTCGAAACCGGAGACGGCTCGCATGCCAGCGAGAACGTCGTCGGGTCTCACGGTCGGTACACCGTGCCGCAAGACCACGTCGAGTATGACACAGGTCTCGCCGATCTCCGTGACCTCGAGCGACACGACGGCCGCTCGGACGTCGAACTCGCGCAATCCCTTCTTCGTCATCCGCGAGACCGGGACGGCGGACTCGGCGAGAAGGGCGGCGGCGGCGGCCTCCACGGCCTCACGGTCGACGTCGTCCAGGCGCAGGCGCCAGGTGGAGGCTTCGAGACGGTCGCCGAGGGAGCCCGCCGAGCCCACCGGAACGACCTCCACGATGTCGAGGCCATCGGGCAGCGACTCCGCGAGGGAGGCGGCGATCTCAGCGGGGTCCATCACCTGAGCCAGCGCGATCTCGAGGTACTCGGCTTCGCTCGCCGAGCCCGTCGGCGCCGCACCGGCATAGGAGATCCGCGGGTGCGGGTGGAAGCCGGACGAGTAGGCCATCGGCACCCGTGCGCGGAGCACCGCGCGCTCGAAGGCCCGGCTGAAGTCACGGTGGCTGGTGAAGCGCATCCGGCCACGCTTGGCGTAGTGGATCCGCAGGCGCTGAACGGGGGGCGGCTGCTGAGGAGGAGGGGTCTTCGACATCGGACGGTGCCTAGACCGGACTCAGCGGGAGCAACTTCGCGCCGGTCGGCCCGATCTGGATGTCGGTGCCCATCTCGGGGCACACCCCGCAGTCATAGCAGGGCGTCCACCGGCAGTCCTCGACGTCCTCGACACCGTCGGGATCCTCGGCGGCCGCGAGCGCGTCCTCCCAGTCCTCCCACAGCCAGTCCTTGTCGAGGCCCGAGTCGAGGTGGTCCCACGGAAGGACCTCGTCGAAGCCGCGCTCGCGCACGGTGTACCAGTCGACGTCGACACCGGTGCCGGCAAGGCCGCGCTCGGCGGCAGCCATCCAGCGGTCGTAGGAGAAGTGCTCGCTCCAGCCGTCGAAGCGGCCCCCGTCGCGCCAGACCTCCTCGATCACGCGGCCGATACGGCGATCGCCGCGTGAGAGCAGTCCCTCGACGATGCCGGGCTTGCCGTCGTGGTAGCGGAAGCCGATCGCACGACCGAAGCGCTTGTCCGCCCGCACGACCTCGCGCAGCTTCCGCAGCCGCTCGTCGGTGGTCTCGTGGTCGAGCTGAGCCGCCCACTGGAACGGGGTGTGCGGCTTCGGCACGAACCCGCCGATCGACACGGTGCACCGGACGTCGTTGGTGCCGGCAACCTCGCGGCCGGTCGAGATCACCTTCTTGGCGAGCTCGGCGATCTGCAGCACGTCCTCGTCCGTCTCGGTCGGCAGACCGCACATGAAGTAGAGCTTCACCTGGCGCCAGCCGTGCGAGTACGCGGCTGCGACCGTCCGGATCAGGTCTTCCTCGGTGACCGCCTTGTTGATCACCTTGCGCATCCGCTCGCTGCCGCCCTCGGGAGCGAAGGTGAGACCGGAGCGGCGGCCGTTGCGGGAGAACTCGTTGGCGAGCGTGATGTTGAAGGCGTCCACCCGGGTGCTGGGCAGGCTCAACGAGATGTTCTGTCCTTCGTACCGATCGGCCAGACCGGTAGCGATGTCCGCGATCTCGGTGTGGTCGGCGCTGCTGAGGGACAACAGCCCGACCTCCTCGAAGCCCGACTTGCGGATGCCGTTCTCGACCATCGCGCCGATCGTGGTGATGGAGCGCTCCCGAACCGGCCGCGTGATCATGCCGGCCTGGCAGAACCGGCAGCCGCGGGTACAGCCACGGAAGATCTCGACGCTGAACCGCTCGTGGACGGTCTCCGCGAGCGGCACCAGCGGACTGCGCGGATAGGGCCACGCATCCAGATCCATCAAGGTGTGCTTACGGACCCGCTCCGGCACACCCGGCGCATTGGGGGCGATGGCCGCGATGGCGCCGTCGTCCGCGTAGGTCACGTCGTAGAAGCGCGGTACGTAGACCGTTCCACTGACGGCGAGCCGGCGGAGGACCTCGTCCCGACCACCGGGGCGGCCCTCGGTCTTCCACTCGCGCACGAGCGCGCTGATGGCACCGACCGCCTCCTCGCCGTCACCGAGTACGGCGGCGTCGATGAAGTCGGCGATCGGCTCGGGATTGAACGAGGCGTGCCCGCCGGAGATCACGATCGGGTCGGCGTCGGTCCGGTCCCGCGCGTGGATCGGGATCCCCGCCAGGTCGAGGGCGTTGAGCATGTTCGTGTAGCCGAGCTCGGTGGAGAAGCTGAGGCCGAAGAGGTCGAAGTCGCGCACGGCACGGTGCGCGTCGACGGTGAACTGCGGGATGGAGTGCTCCCGCATGATCTTCTCCATGTCGGGCCAGACCGCATACGTGCGCTCGGCGAGGGTGTCGTCGGCCTCGTTCAAGACTTCGTAGAGGATCGCGACGCCTTGGTTCGGCAGCCCGACCTCATAGGCATCGGGGTACATCAGAGCCCAGCGCACCATCGGGTGCGGACCCTCGTCGCTCCCCCACTCCTTCACGGTGGCGTTGAGCTCTCCGCCGACGTACTGGATCGGCTTGGAGACACGCGCGAGAAGGGGCTCGAGACGCGGGAAGAGCGACTCGCTTGTAGCAGTGGGCATTACCCGATTCTATGCGGCGCCGGCACGTGCGGCCGCCGCGGAGGTTTCGCGCAGGGTGACCTCGGGCATCAGGAGGAGCACCACGAAGGCCAGCAGCCCGAGCCCACCGGCGACGGCGAAGGACGGCGTCATGGCCGACGCGAACCCGGACTTCACCGGATGCGCCAGGGTCGGATCGAGCTTCTGGATCACGGCGGAGTCGTCGGTGATCCCTGCAAGGACGCTCTTCGGACTCGTGACCAGACGGTGGTCCGCCGAGGTCGGCGGCTCGGCGAGCGCCTTCTTGGCAGCGGCTTGGAAGGCGGGGGTGGTCTGAGCGTGCCGGAAGGCGGTGTCGATGTGCGACCCCACCGCGCCGAACAGCAGGGACAGGAAGAGGGCGACGCCGACGGTTCCGCCGATCTGCCGGAAGAACGTGGCGCTCGAGGTCGCCACGCCGATCGCCGTCGGCGGAACCGACGACTGCATGGTCAGGATCAGCGGCTGCATGCAGTTTCCGATGCCGTAGCCGACCAACGCCATCATCAGGTCGACCTTCCACAACGCGGTGTCGGCGGTGATCCGGGACAGGAGGAAGAGCCCCGCGGCGAAGATGAGCGAGCCCGCGATCGGGAACGGGCGCGTCCGGCCGGTGCGGGAGATGATGCGTCCGGAGAGCAACGAGGCGCACATCATCCCGGCGACCAGCGGGAGCATCAGGAACCCGGACTGGGTGGGTGTCGCGCCGTGCACGATCTGCATGTAGAGCGGCAGCAGCATCATCGCGCCGAACATGCCCATGCCGACGACCACGCTGGCCACGATGGTGACCGACGCCGCCTTGATCGTGAAGAGCTTCAGCGGGATGAGCGCCTCGAGCTTCATCCGGGACTCGGCCCAGACGAACGACACCAGTCCGATCGCCCCGATCACGAGGCACACGATCGATCGGAACGAGCCCCAGCCCCAGCTCTGGCCCTGCTCCGCCACGACCAGGAGCGGCACCAGGCACACCACCAGGGTGACGGCGCCCCACCAGTCGATCCGAGCCTCGCGCTTGGTGTGCTGCACGTGCAGCGTCCGGAGGATGACGAAGAGCGCCAGGATCCCGATCGGCACGTTCACCAGGAACACCCAGCGCCATCCCGCGATCCCGAGGATCGAGCTGGTGCCGGCAAGGAGACCACCGATCACCGGACCGAGCACGCTCGCGGTCCCGAAGGTGGCCATGAAGTAGCCCGTGTAACGAGCCCGTTCGCGCGGCGAGACGATGTCGCCGATGATGGCCAGCACGAGCGTCATCAGTCCGCCGGCGCCCAGCCCATGGAAGGCGCGGAACGCGGCGAGCTCATACATCGACGTCGCGAAGGAGCAGGCCGCCGATCCGATGATGAAGATCGTGATGGCGAACATGAAGAGCTTTTTGCGGCCCCACAGGTCCCCGAGCTTGCCGTAGATCGGCGTGGTGATCGTCGAGGTGACCAGATAGGCCGTGGTCACCCAGGCCTGGATGCTCAGGCCGTGGAGGTCGTCGGAGATCGTGCGGATCGCGGTGGAGACGATGGTCTGGTCGAGAGCCGCGAGGAACATCCCGAGGAGCAACCCCGTGAGGATGGTCAGGATCTGGCGGTGCGAATATTCCCCGCTGGGCGCAGGCGCCACCTGCGATGCAGTGCTCACTCAGCGAACCTAGCGCAGCAGGCGATGCGACCGCAGATGGATGTTCTGCACCAACCCGAGCCCCATCATCGTGGCGAACATCGCGGTGCCGCCGTAGGAGACCAGGGGCAGGGGAACCCCCGTCACGGGCATGATGCCCAGACACATCCCGATGTTCTGGAAGACCTCGAAGGCGAGCCAACAGGCGATGCCCGCGGCGGCGACCCGGCCGAACATGTCGTCGGCGCGGATGGCGATGCGGATGATCCGCCAGACCACGACGGCGAAGAGGAGCACCAGGAGGCCCGCTCCGATGAGGCCGAACTCCTCGCCCGCCACCGTGAAGATGAAGTCGGTGTGCTGCTCGGGCACGAAGCCCGCGCGGGTCTGTGCTCCTTGGAACAGCCCGTGGCCGAAGAGCCCGCCGTTGCCCACCGCGATACGCGCCTGGATGGTGTTGTAGCCGGCGCCCTGCGGATCGAGGCTGGGATCGGTGAACGCCAGCAGGCGGTTGAGCTGGTAGGGCTTCAGGATGTGGGTGCTCACCACGACCGCGCCGACGACCACCACCGACGCCAACAGACCCGTGAGCCACTTCCAGGAGAGCCCGGCGACGGCGAGGATGCCGAAGACCATCACCGACAGCACCAGCGTGCTGCCGAGGTCGGGCTGGAGCATGATGATGCCGGCCGGCACGGCGTAGAGGCCGATGATCACCAGCGCCTCCCAGGATCCCGGAGGGCGGCGCCGACCCTCGGTCCGCTCAGCCACCACCACCGCGCTCGCCACGGCGATGGAGAGCTTGACGAACTCCGAGGGCTCGATGGACATCCCGGCCAGGTGGATCCAGGATTTGGCGCCGTTGACCGTGCTGCCGACCGCCATCACGAGCAGCAGCCCCAGGATGGAGGCGACGTAGACCACCGGTGCGAGGATGCGCAGCCAGCGGTAGTCGGTCGCCAGGACGGCGACGAACAGCACGGCACCGATGGCGACGTTGACCAGCTGTCGCTCGAAGAACGCATTCGGATGCCCACCGTTGAGGCCGACGTTGTTCTTGGTCGCCGCCCACACCATGAGGCTGCCGATCACGACGATGCCGGAGACCGCCAGCATCAGCGGTACGTCCAACGTCTGCCTGCGGACGCGGGAGCGCGAGATCGGTACGCG
>JBQCJL010000369.1:0-8391 GCA_051952795.1 Marmoricola sp. | reverse complement strand
TGCCGACCTCGGTGCGCAGCCGGCCCGCGGCCCCGCCATGGTCGGCGCCGGTCACGCCGGCGGTCCGCTCGGTGGTGACCCGTCGCAGCGCGGAGAGCGATGCGGCCAGGCCGTGGCCGCCACCGAGGGCCACCACGCGCGGGTCGCGCTGCGCGCGCGGCGTCACTCGCGCCCCAGATCACGATGCCGTGCACGGGCCTCGTAGCCGCGCTCGACCAGGCGGCGCACCGTCTCCTCGACCATCGCCACGCTCCGGTGCTTCCCACCCGTGCAGCCGATGGCCACCGTCATGAAGCGCTTGCCCTCTTGGATGTAGCCGGCGGCGACGGTGTCGATCACCGCCAGGTACCGCTCGAGGAACTCCTCGGCAGCGGGCTGGCCGAGCACGTACTGCGAGACCGCCGCGTCGCGACCGTTCTGCTCCCGTAGCTCGGGCACCCAATGCGGGTTCGGCAGGAACCGCATGTCCACCATCAGGTCGGCGTCGACCGGAACGCCGTACTTGAATCCGAAGCTCAGGACGGTCACCTGCAGGGCGGTCGCCTCGGGCGACCCGAAGGCCTCGGCCAGGCGCGCACGCAGCTGGTTCGGATTGAGCTCGGTGGTGTCGATGACGAGCTGGGCCTCACCCCGCAGCGGCTCGAGCACGACCCGCTCGCGACGGATGCCGTCCAGGAGTCGATCGGACTTCTGCAGCGGGTGCGGGCGGCGAGCTGCCTCCTGTCGGCGGACCAGGATGTCGTCGTCGGCCTCGAGGAACACCAGGGTCGCGCGGCGACCGAGGGTGCCCTCACCCAGCGCACGGGTCAGTCCTCGGAAGAACTCGCCCGCGCGCACGTCGACGACGGCCGCGATCGGCTGGTGACGGCCGTCGCGATCGTTCACGAGCCGGACGACCTCGGGCACCAGCTCGGGCGGCAGGTTGTCGACCACGAAGAAGCCGAGGTCCTCCAGCTCCTTGGCGGCGGTGCTGCGCCCGGCACCGGTCATGCCGGTGACGATGACGAGCTCGCCCTCAGCCGACTTCGCAACGTCGTGTGTGGTCATCGCCGCCCTTCATCCTTCCTCGATCTCGCCCGTGGTCGTGTTGACGCCGGCGACCGGGCGCGCCTCGCGGTCGCGCCTCAGGACCTCAACTATGGCCGATGCGGTGGCCGGACCGATGCCGGCGACCTCCAGGACATCATCGACCGAGGCGGCACGAAGAGCTTTGAGCGAGCCGAAGTGCTTGATCACCGCCTTGCGGCGAACCTCGCCCAGACCCGGGACGTCGTCGAGCAGACTCTCGACCATCGACTTCGAGCGCCGCCCGCGGTGGTGCGTGATCGCGAAGCGGTGCGCCTCGTCGCGCACCCGTTGGAGCAGGTACAGCCCCTCGCTCGTGCGGGGCAGGATCACGGGATCCGGCTCGCCGGGAAGCCAGACCTCCTCCAATCGCTTGGCGAGGCCGCATACCGCGATGTCGTCGATGCCGAGCTCATCGAGCGCGCGCTGCGCCGCCGCCACCTGGGGCGGCCCGCCGTCGACCACGACGAGCCCCGGCGAGTAGGCGAACTTCGCCTTGGCGCGCCCCTCGGCGACCATCTCGGGCGCGGCGGCGCGCTCCTCCAGCATCCGCCGGAAGCGCCGGGTGATCACCTCGTGCATGGACGCGACGTCGTTCTGTCCTTCGACCGACTTGATCGTGAAGCGCCGGTACTCGCTCTTGCGGGCCAGACCGTCCTCGAACACGACCATGGAGGCCACCACCTCGGTCCCCTGCAGGTTGGAGATGTCGAAGCACTCGATGCGCAGCGGCGCGGTTACCAGGTCGAGAGCCTGCTGAATCTCCTCCAAGGCGCGGTTGCGCGCGGTGAGGTCGCTGGCGCGCTTGGTCTTGTGGAGGGCGAGGGCCTGCTTCGCGTTCTTGGTCACCGTCTCCTGGAGTGTCCGCTTGTCGCCGCGTAGCGGCACCGTGATCGTCACCCGGCTCCCCCGGACTTCGGTCAGCAGCGTCTCCAACTCCATCTGGTCATCGGGCAACGCGGGCACGAGGATCCGCTTGGGGATGCCCGAGCCCTCCTCGCCCGCATACAGCTGCAGCAGGAACGCCCCGACCAGCCCTGCGGTATCGGTGTCGTCGGTGCGGTCCGCGACCCAGCCGCGCTGTCCGCGGATGCGACCGCCGCGGACGTGGAAGACCTGGAAGGCGACCTCCAGCTGGTCCTCCGCGAACCCGACGACGTCCGCGTCCGACCCGTCGGCCCAGACGACCGCCTGCCGCTCCAGGCTCTTGTTCAGAGCGCCCAGGTCGTCGCGCAGGCGGGCGGCCCGCTCGTAGTCCTGGACATCGGAGGCGGCGAACATCTCGTCCTGGATGCGCCGGATAAAGGCGTCGGTACGACCCGCCATGAAGGCGCAGAAGTCGTCGACGATCTGGCGGTGCTCCTCCGCGCTGATCTGGCCTACGCACGGTGCCGAGCACTTGTCGATGTAGCCCAGCAGGCACGGCCGACCCACCTGCTGCGCCCGGCGGAAGACCCCGTTGGTGCAGGAGCGCATCGGAAAGACCCGCAACAGCGTGTCCACCGTGTCGCGGATCGCCCAGGCGTGGCTGTAGGGACCGAAGTACTGGATGCCCTTGCGCTTGGCACCGCGCCCGACCATCACCCGTGGGAATTCCTCGGAGACCGTCACCGCCAGCCAGGGGTACGACTTGTCGTCGCGGTACTTGATGTTGAAGCGCGGATCGAACTCCTTGATCCACGAGTACTCCAGCTGCAGTGCCTCGACCTCGGTGGCGACCACGGTCCACTCGACGCTGCTCGCGGTGGTGACCATCGAGGCCGTGCGCGGATGCAGATTGCTGAGGTCCTGGAAGTACGAGGTCAGGCGGGGCCGCAGGCTCTTGGCCTTGCCCACATAGATGACGCGACCCTCGTGATCGCGGAAGCGGTACACCCCTGGCTGCGTAGGGATCGACCCCGGCGCGGGTCGATAGGTCGCGGGATCAGCCACCCGTTGAGCGTAGCGAGGGGATCCGACAGGCTCGCTCAGGTCGCGACGATCTCACCGTTCTTGTCCGCGATGGCGATGGGGGGCAGCGGGCTCGGCGCGGGACCACCCTGGACCGAGCCGTCCGAGATCGAGAAGTGGCTCTGGTGGCACGGGCAGATGATCGAGCCGTTCTGGATCTGGGCGACGGTGCAGCCCTGGTGGGTGCAGACCGGGCTGAACGCTTTGAAGACACCCTTGGTGGGCTGAGTGACGACGGCTTGGCTCAGGATCACCCCGCCGCCCACGGGAACCTCGCTGGCCTTCACCAGGGGCGTCTCCGAGGAGGAAGACGACGTGGCGGAGGACTGGGTCGACGGCGAGGTCGGTTGCGCCGTCGGCGCACTCGACCCGCAGGCCGCCAGCAGCGGCGCTCCGATCCCGACGGCGGCGAGACCGGTGATCACATCACGGCGACGGGGACTCTGCTCAGACAACTGCTCCACCTCGGGGACGCTACACACGCTTCCTGGACTTCTTCTGTGGAACGCGCGTGGGCGCGTCGAGGTTCAACAGCGGTCGCAGGAACTGCCCGGTGAAGCTCTCCTCGACCTCCGCGACCTCCTCCGGGGTGCCCTCGGCGACGACGGTGCCGCCCTTGTTGCCACCGGCGGGTCCCATGTCGACGATCCAGTCGGCGGTCTTGATCACGTCGAGGTTGTGCTCGATGACCAGCACGGTGTTGCCCTGATCGACCAGGCGACCGAGCACCAGGAGCAGCTTGCGGATGTCCTCGAAGTGCAGGCCGGTGGTCGGCTCGTCGAGGACATAGACCGTGCGGCCGGTCGACCGCTTCTGCAGCTCGCTGGCGAGCTTGACGCGCTGCGCCTCGCCACCGGACAACGTCGTCGCGGGCTGACCCAAGCGGACGTAGCCCAGGCCCACCTCGCACAGTGTCTTGAGATGGCGCGCGATCGCCGGGATGGCCGCGAAGAACTCGACGGCCTCCTCGATGGGCATGTCCAGCACCTCGGCGATGTTCTTGCCCTTGTAGTGCACCTCCAGCGTCTCGCGGTTGTAGCGCGCGCCGTGACACACCTCGCACGGCACGTAGACGTCAGGGAGGAAGTTCATCTCGATCTTGATCGTGCCGTCGCCGGAGCACGCCTCGCAGCGGCCACCCTTCACGTTGAAGGAGAATCGGCCCTGCAGATAGCCGCGCATCTTGGCCTCGGGTGTGGAGGCGAAGAGCTTGCGCACGTGATCGAAGACGCCGGTGTAGGTCGCGGGGTTGCTGCGGGGGGTCCGACCGATCGGCGACTGGTCGACGTGGATCACCTTGTCGACGTGTTCCGTGCCGGTGATGCGGGTGTGCAGCCCGGGGACCGTACGCGCGTTGTAGATCTGCTTGGCCAGAGCGGTGTAGAGGATGTCGTTGACCAGCGTCGACTTGCCCGAGCCGCTCACTCCGGTCACGGCGGTGAACACACCCAGGGGGAACGCCACGTCGATCTTCTTCAGGTTGTTCTCGCGAGCGCCCTTGACCACCAGCTCGCGGTCCTTGGTCCGCGGCCGCCGCACCTCGGGCACGGGGATCTGCTTGCGGCCCGACAGGTACAGACCGGTCTCCGACGAGGGGTGCGTGAGCAGGTCCTCGACGGGACCCGAGTGCACCACCTGGCCGCCGTGCTCGCCGGCGCCCGGACCGATGTCGACGACCCAGTCCGCCACCTTGATGGTGTCCTCGTCGTGCTCGACCACGATCAGGGTGTTGCCGAGGGCGCGCAGCCGCAGCAGCGTCTCGATGAGCCGCTGGTTGTCGCGTTGGTGCAATCCGATGCTCGGCTCATCGAGGACGTAGAGCACGCCCACGAGGCCAGCGCCGATCTGGGTCGCCAGCCGAATCCGCTGCGCCTCGCCGCCCGACAGGCTCCCGGAGGGCCGATCGAGGGTGAGGTAGTCGAGCCCGACGTCGAGCAGGAAGCGCAGGCGCTCCTGGATCTCCTTGAGGACCCGCTCGGCGATCTGCTTCTCGCGTGGGCTCAGGTCCAGGGTGTGCAGGAACTCCGAGGCGTCCTCGATGGAGAGGGCGCAGACCTCGGCGATGTTCTTGCCGCCCATGGTGACGGCCATCGACACCGGCTTGAGGCGCGAGCCCTTGCAGGCGGGGCAGGGCACCTCGCGCATGAAGCCCTCGAACCGCTCGCGGCTCGTGTCCGACTCGGCTTCCCTGTGCCGGCGCTCGATGTAGGGCTTCACGCCCTCGAAGTCGGTGTAGTACGACCGCTGGCGGCCGTAGCGGTTGGTGTGGACGACGTGGACCTTGGTCGCGTGTCCCTCGAGGATCGACTTCTGCGCCTTGGCCGGGATCTTCGACCAGGGAGTGTCGACATCGAAGCCGAGCTCCTCGCCCAGAGCGCCCAGAAGGCGGGTGAAGTAGTCGGCGACATGCGCGCCCGACCAGGGCTGGATGACCCCCTCGGCGATGGTCGCGTCCGGGTCGGTGATGACGAGCTCGGCGTCCACCTCCATCCGGGTGCCGAGACCATGACAGTCGGGGCAGGCGCCGAAGGGCGAGTTGAACGAGAAGGATCGCGGCTCCAGCTCGTCGGTCTCGATGAGGTGCTCGTTCGGACACGACATCTTCTCGGAGAACCGCAGCTCGCGACCCGGGTCCTTGGGATCGAGGTCGACCAGATCGAGGAGGACTACGCCGCTGGCGAGCGTGAGAGCGGACTCCACGGAGTCCGTCAGGCGACGCTTGGCCGAGTCCTTGACGGCGAGACGGTCGATGACGACCTCGATGGTGTGCTTCTTCTGCTTGTCCAGCCGGGGACCGTCGATGAGCTCGTCCAGGGGTCGCGTCTCGCCGTCCACGCGAGCGCGCGAGAAGCCCTGGGACTGCAGGGAGCGGAACAGCTCGAGGTACTCCCCCTTGCGCGCCTTGATGACCGGTGCGAGTACCTGGAACCGAGTGCCCTCGGGCAACGCGAGGACGCGGTCCACGATCTGCTGCGGGGTCTGACGCTCGATGGGAGCACCGCAGATCGGGCAGTGCGGGCGGCCCGCGCGCGCGTACAGCAGGCGCAGGTAGTCGTAGACCTCGGTGATGGTACCCACGGTCGACCGGGGGTTCTTGCTGGTCGACTTCTGGTCGATGCTGACCGCCGGCGACAGCCCCTCGATGAAGTCGACGTCGGGCTTGTCCATCTGCCCGAGGAACTGGCGGGCGTAGGCGGACAGCGACTCGACGTAGCGGCGCTGGCCCTCCGCGAAGATGGTGTCGAACGCCAGCGAGCTCTTGCCCGACCCGGACAAGCCCGTGAACACCACGAGCGAGTCGCGCGGCAGGTCGACGGAGACGTCCTTGAGGTTGTGCTCGCGCGCCCCTCGAATGACGAGCTGGTCAGCCACTTCAGTCCTCAGCTAGAAGATCGTTATCGAACACATGTTCGCTCATGACGGAGCCGGGTTCAAGCCGACGCGCCCCCGCCTGCTTGCAGCCTACGGTTAGGGCATGAGCACCCCCTACAGCGGCGAGGTTCGTCCGGGCGGACCGGCCGACGTTCGCGAGCTCGACGGTCTGACGATCACCAAGTTCGCCGTCGACGAGAAGATGTCCAACAACTGCTACCTGCTGACGTGCCGGGCGACGGGCGAGCGCGCCCTCGTCGACGCGGCGGCGGAGACGCCGCGCATCCTCGAGGAACTGGGCGACGGTGGGCTGTCCACCGTGATCACGACGCACCGACACTGGGACCACCATCGAGCCCTCGCCGACGTGGTCGCGGCCACCGGAGCCGAGGCGGTGGCGGGCGCGCCCGACGCCGACGCGATCACCGAGGAGACGGGCGTCTCCCCCAGGCCGCTGGCCGACGGAGACGTCGTGAGCTTCGGAGAGGTCACCCTCGAGGTGATCTCGATCGTGGGGCACACGCCCGGATCGATCGCGCTCCTGTACCGGGATCCCGCAGGAAGCCCGCACCTCTTCACGGGTGACAGTCTGTTCCCTGGCGGCGTGGGGGCGACCTTCGGCGACAGCGACGCGTTCGCCTCGCTGATCGATGACGTCGAGACCAAGCTGTTCGGAGCGCTCCCCGACGAGACCTGGTTCTACCGGGGCCACGGCGACGACTCCACCCGCGGCGCCGCGCGCCCGCATCTGGCCGAGTGGCGCGCGAGGGGCTGGTAGCCGATGCGAGTCGCGATGCTGCAGGTCGCCAGCCCCGACGAGGAGACGATCGAGGCGCGGCGCGAGCGGGTGAGCCGACTCATCGAGGCGGAGTCTGCGCTCGGCGCGACCGATCTCCTGGTGCTGCCGGAGCTCTGGGGTGTCGGCGCCTTCAACTACCGGGGATTCGCCGCCGCGGCGGAGCCGCTCGAAGGACCGACGCTCGCGCTCGCGCGCGGCTGGGCGACGACGCACGGCCTGGTCGTCCACGCCGGCAGCATCGTCGAGAAGGCCGCCGACGACGCGCTGTTCAACACGTCCTTGCTCATCGACCGAGGCGGCCAGCTCCTGGCCAGCTACCGCAAGGTCCATTTGTTCGGTGCGCATGAGGCGCGTGAGCTGAGTGCCGGCGACGAGCTGGCGGTCCCCGCCATCGACGGGACGACCATGGGGCTTGCCACCTGTTACGACCTGCGCTTCCCCGAGCTCTTCCGCAGCATGGTCGACGCCGGGGCGACCGTCGCGCTGCTGGCCTCCGGATGGCCCGACGCGCGGGTGGAGCATTGGCGGCTGCTGACCGCTGCTCGCGCCGTCGAGGACCAGATGTACGTGGTGGGCTGCAACGCCGTCGGCACCCACAGCGGGACGGTGCTCGCCGGAGCCAGCCGCGTCATCGATCCCTGGGGCACGGTCGTGGCCGAGTCGGGGGCCGAGGAGGGCTTCACCTACGCGGAGATCGACGCGGATCTTCCCGGTCACGTGCGGACCTCCTTCCCTGCGGTGAGCCAACGACGGTGGCATCGAGCACCGACAGTTTCAGAAACCTGAAACATGTTCTAGTTTTACCTTCGGATCTCGACACGAAGAAGGTGGACAGCGTGGCTGAACGGTTCCTCGACCGTCGCATCGTGGTGACGGGTGCGGCAGGAGGTGTCGGCAGGGCGGTGGCGGAGATGTTCCGCGCCGAAGGCGGTCGCGTGGTGGCGACCGACGTCGCCGAGGCGGAGGGCGTGGTGCGCTGCGACCTCGCGGACGACGCCGCGCGAGACGACTTCATCGCCGCCACCCTCGCCGAGCTCGGCGGCCTCGACGTGCTGTGCAACGTCGCCGGAATCCAGCGGTTCGCCGCGCTGGGAGCGCTCACCGCCGCCGGACTGCGGCGTCACTTCGACATCAACGCGCTCGCTCCGCTCCTCCTTGCGCAGGGCTTCGCCGACGCGTTGACCGAGAGCAAGGGCAACGTCGTC
>JBQCJL010000368.1:0-2080 GCA_051952795.1 Marmoricola sp. | reverse complement strand
GAAGACTCGTGCCCCGTCGCCGTATGCGTCCAGCACCTGTGGCTCACGGAGATCCCGCGCGTCGTCGATGATCGCGCAGGACAGCTCCGAGTCGTGGGTCCACGAGCGGCGGTTGATGTTTGCGGAGCCGGCACATGCCCAAACGTCGTCGATGACGCAGACCTTCGCGTGCACGTAGATCGGCGTGCCTGCCGCGTTCTCGACACCGTAGGCCGCAAATCTGTCGCCACCGGCTTCCCGGAGTCGAGCGAGCGCCTCCTCGCGTCCCCGGGTGCTCATCTGTTGCGAGACCCGGCCGTCCTCGTCCGGGTGATGCGGGACCACGGCGATCATGCGCAACTGCGCGTTGGTGCTCAAGGCGGTGGCGAAGCAGTCGACGATGTCGGCGTTCCACAGGTACTGGTCCTCGACGTAGATGAGGCTATGGGCGCGACTCACCGCCTTCCGATACGCCCGCGCGATGCTGCGCTCTCCTGCCGGCGCGAAGGGGTAGCCCGGGTGACGATTCGGATAGGTGCGGAGCACCTGAACCGCATGTGTCCCGCGTGGGAGGGGATCGGCCAACGGGGGCGGAAGCTCGCCACGCCGATGTTCGTCGTGATGCAGGAGATCGGCTGCGATGTCGATCGGGTTCCGCGTCAGCGGGGCGCGGTCCTCCCACCGTTCACGGAAGCTGGCCTCGATATCGGCCACCGCGGGTCCCTGGATCGCGAGCTGGAGGTCGTGCCACGGTGGCCGCGGCCCATAGATCGGGTTCATCTGCTGGGCCTGGGGATCACCGCGGTGATCGGCGTCGTCGCCTCGGCTGTGGCACAGGTCGATGCCGCCCACGAACGCGATGTCGCGCTCCGGCGCATCGGGATGACGGAGCACCACGAACTTCTGGTGATGCGATCCGCCCGGCCGCACCCGCATGTCGCGCAGACATTCGCCCCCGGCGGCCTCGATCTTCTCGCCGAGGTGCCGGTTCTCCTGCTCGCTGAACTGGAAGCGATCCAGGTGCGAGCGCCACACCAGCCCCTTCACGATCACGCCGCGATGAGCCGCCGCTGCGAGGACGTCGGAGATCGCGGTCCCGTCACCGTCCAGGCGCTCGTCTGGATCACCGCGCCAGTCGGTGAACAACAGCAGGTCTCCGGATCGCATGGCCTCGATCGAGCGAAGCAGGAGCGCGAAGTAGGGCGCGCCATGCACGAGCGGGCGGACGTCGTTGTCCGCGGTCCAGGAGGCGCCGTCCGCGTGACGGCGGTCCAGTCGGGTCGCTGGATTGGCTCGTTCGGCCGCACTCAGGAACCAGTCGGTGACAGCCACCGTCTCATTCAAGCCGACGCGCGCAACTGCTAGTCCGGTAGCAACGCGCCGACGAGCGCCGCGAGAACCCAGTCGCGGTACCGCGACCCGTTCCAGCCTCGTCTCAGAACGAGCAGTTCGTACAGCTCAGGTGAGTTGTAGGTCCAGAGCACGTCACGTGCCTCGTCCTGGTCGACGCCGTCGCGTAGGTGACCGCCCTCCGCCAGGTTCGCGGCGATGATCGCCATGCCGCGGAGGCGAGCCTCGCTCATCTCCTGCCAGACTCGCTCGACCTCGGCGTCGCCGGCCGCGGCAGCGCGCGCGATGAGCTGGAGCCGGGCGACGCGCTCCAGACGCTCGAGCATGCCCTCCGTATAGATCTCCAGCTTGGTGACCGGGTCGGGCTCGGCCAGGATGCGGGCCGCGCGGTCCCGCTGGGGCACTGGCGTCGGATCGTCGTCGCCGGCAGCCGCATAATCGAAGGCTGCCTTGACCAGGGTCGGCTTGTTGCCGAAAGCCTTGTAGACCGCGGGAGCCGACAGCCCCGAATGCTCGGCGACCTCGGCAAGAGTCGTCGCGGCGTATCCCTGCTCGACCAACAGGGCGATCGCTGCTTCCAACATGGCCCGTCGGTTCGCGCGAGCCTGCTCCCGGCGGGCGGGTGAATCGTAGGGGCGCTTCTTGACGTCGGTCACGATGCGGGTCCATCCTTCATATTAGGTATAACAAATTATATCGAAAGTAGGAGCGATGGTGGCGGGACACGCGGGATTGTCGAGAGCAAGGTTCG
>JBQCJL010000367.1:0-4371 GCA_051952795.1 Marmoricola sp. | reverse complement strand
TGCGGTCTTCCTCACGATCCAGGGCTTGCCCGGGTTCAGTGCCACCAAGGCCGACATCAACGGCGCGGGCCAGTCCGGAGCGGCGAACTTCGTCGCCTACGCGTGGCCGTTGGTCTTCGGCACGTTGCTGGCTGCGGTCATCGCTCTCCTCATCGCCACGCCCCTGTCGATCGGCGTGGCCCTCATGGTCTCCCACTACGCACCGCGACGACTTTCCGCGGGCATCGGCTACCTGATCGACCTCCTCGCAGCCGTTCCCTCCGTGGTCTACGGCCTGTGGGGAATCCTCTACCTCGCGCCGCGGCTGGTGCCGATCTACGCATGGCTCACCGACCACGTCAGCTGGTTCCCGCTCTTCGCCGGGCCCGCCGCCGCCGACGGCCGCACCATCATGACGGCCTCGATCGTGCTCGCCATCATGGTCCTCCCGATCATCACCGCGATCAGTCGCGAGATCTTCAGCCAGACGCCCACGCTCAACCAGGAGGCCGCCCTCGCACTTGGCGCCACTCGGTGGGAGATGCTGCGCCTGGCGGTGTTCCCCTACTCCCGCTCCGGCGTGATCTCCGCCGTGATGCTGGGTCTCGGCCGCGCGATGGGCGAGACCATGGCCGTGGCGATGGTTCTGTCCGCCAGCGGCATCGTCACGTTCAACATGGTCTCCGACCGCAACCCCTCGACGATCGCCGCCAACATCGCCCTCAACTTCCCCGAGTCCAGCGGCAAGCTCACCAACGTCCTGATCCTCAGCGGTCTGGTGCTCTTCGTGATCACGTTCGTCGTCAACTTCGCGGCCCGTTGGATCGTGGCTCGGACGGAGAACCGATGACCGACATCGCCCTCGGTGCGGGCCACATCTCGGTCCGCCATGCCCGGCTCCCGCGCTTTGCGCCGCTCCTGGCCCTCATCGTGTCGGCGGCCGGCGCGACGCTGCTCGGCCTCTCGCTGCACTTCAGCATCGCGGGGATCGCTGTGGTCACGGGAATCTTCGACCTGATCCTCCTGCCGACCTGGTCACTGCTCGTGGAGAACCGCCGGGCGGCCGTGGACCGCCTGGTGACCTCTGCGATCTGGTGCTCACTGGTGATCGCGCTCGCTCCCCTTCTGTCGATCATCTGGATGGTCGTCCAGAAGGGGATCTCGCAGCTGACGCTGTCCTTCTTCACGGACAACGGCGTGCAGACGCTGTCGCCGACCACGTTCAAGCCGGTCGGGGGCGACGGCATCGCCCACGCCCTCACGGGAACCCTCATCATCACCGCGGCCGCCGCGATCATCTCGATTCCCATCGGCGTCCTCGCGGCGATCTATCTGGTGGAGTACGGCCGCAAGGCGCGGGCGACCGCGGTCTTGCGCTTCCTGGTCGACGTCATGACCGGTATCCCGTCGATCGTCGCGGGCCTGTTCGCCTACGCGTTGTTCGCCCTGATCTTCGGGCCCTCGGTCAAGATGGCACTGGGCGGCTCGATCGCTCTCTCCCTGCTGATGATCCCGATCGTCGTCCGCAGCAGCGAAGAGATGCTCAAGCTGGTTCCCGAGCATCTCCGCGAGGCGGCCTACGCCCTCGGGGTGCCCAAGTGGCGCACCATCCTGAAGGTCGTGCTGCCGACGGCGAGCGCGGGCATCATCACCGGTATCACTCTGGCGATCGCCCGCATCATCGGTGAGACAGCTCCGCTTCTCATCGTCGCCGGTTCGTCGGTCGCCACGAACTTCAACCTGTTCGCCAAGACGACGCCCACGGAGACGCTCCCGGTCTTCATCTTCGACACCTACAACGACCAGACCGGCTCGAATGCCGCCGTGCATGTCGCCCACGCATGGGGCGCCGCACTGGTGCTCATCATCGTCGTGCTCGCGCTCAACGTGCTCGCCCGCGTCCTCGGTCGCATGCTGGCTCCCAAGAAGGGACACTGATTCCATGGCCAAGAGCATCGACGTCTCTAACCTGAATATCTACTACGGCGACTTCCTCGCCGTGGAGGACGTGAACATCTCCATCCCGGCACGGTCGGTCACCGCGCTGATCGGTCCTTCGGGCTGCGGCAAGTCGACCTTCCTGCGCACGTTGAACCGCATGCACGAGGTCATCCCCGGCGCCCACGTCGAGGGCAAGATCGTCGTGGACGGCCAGGATCTCTACGAGCCGACCGTCGACCCGGTCGAGGTCCGCCGCACGATCGGCATGGTGTTCCAGCGACCCAACCCGTTCCCGACGATGTCGATCTACGAGAACGTCCTCGCCGGCAACCGCCTCAACAACAAGAAGCTGAAGAAGACCGAGGCCGACGACATCGTCGAGCGGTCGCTCACCAGCGCCAACCTCTGGACCGAGGTCAAGGACCGGCTGGGCAAGCCCGGTCTGGGCCTCTCCGGTGGCCAGCAGCAGCGCCTCTGCATCGCGCGGGCGATCGCGGTGCAGCCGGAGATCCTGCTCATGGACGAGCCCTGCTCGGCCCTGGACCCGATCTCGACCTCGGCCATCGAGGATCTGATCCACTCGCTCAAGGACGAGTACACGATCGTGATCGTCACGCACAACATGCAGCAGGCCGCGCGCGTCTCCGAGGACACCGCGTTCTTCAACCTCGCGGGCGCCGGCAAGCCCGGCCGCCTGATCGAGTTCAATCCCACCAAGAAGATCTTCTCGGTGCCGGACGAGGCGGCGACCGAGGCCTACATCTCCGGGCGCTTCGGCTAAGCCCTACGGCAGCCGGAAGAGCACCCGCAAGACTGCATAGCCGAGAGCGGCCGACAGCGCCGCCGCCGGAATCGTGATGACCCAGGCCAGCGCGATCTGGCGAGCCATCCCCCAGCGCACACGGGAGACACCGTCGGTGGCGCCGGTTCCCATGATCGCTGCGGTGATCACGTGCGTGGTCGAGATCGGCGCCTGGTAGACGTAGGCGGTCGTGTAGAGGACGGCCGCGCCGACCGCCTCGGCCGTGAAGCCGCGTGCTGGATCGAGCTTGATGATCCGGCGGCCGAGCGTCCGCATGATCCGCCACCCCCCGGAGTAGGTACCGAGGGAGATCGCCGACGCCGCCGAGAGGACCACCCAGAGCGGAAGGCTCTGGCCGGCGGACGCGTGGTTGGTGACGATGAGGGCCAGGAAGATCACGCCCATCGTCTTCTGGGCGTCCTGGAGACCGTGCCCGAGTGCCAACGCGGAGGCCGAGATCGTCTGGGCGAGGCGGAAGCCACGGAAGACCTTATGCGGATTCCTGCGGCGCAGGATCCAGAACAACAGCAGCATCACCGCGAAGGCCAGTACGAATCCGACGGTGGGCGACAGCACCATCGGGATCACGACCTTCTTCCAGATCGTCACCCACTTCACCGTCGCGCCGGCCGCGATCGCCGCCCCGGTCAGTCCGCCGATCAGGGCGTGCGAGGACGACGAGGGGAGCCCGAAGTACCAGGTGATGAGGTTCCAGGTGATCGCACCCAGAAGTCCGGCCAGCACGATCACCAACGCGTGTCGGGAGCCCAGGCCATGCAGATGCACCACGTCGCTGACGGTGTGCGCGACCTCCTGACCGAGCAGCGCACCCACGAAGTTCATGACCGCTGCGACCGTCAGCGCGATCCGCGGCGTCAGTGCCCGCGTGGAGATCGCCGTGGCGATGGCGTTGGCGGCATCGTGGAAGCCGTTGGTGAAGTCGAAGATGAGCGCGACCGCGACCACGATGACCAGGATCGCGAGCTCCACGCTCAGGACTCCTTGACGTGGATCTGTTCCACGGTGTTGGCGACCCGCTCGAAGGCGTCGACGGCGTGCTCGAGGGAGTCCACGACGTCCTTGAGCTTCAGCACCTCGAGGGCGGAGTACTGACCGCTGAAGAGCTTGGCGACGATGCGGCGGTACAGCTTGTCCGCGGCATTCTCCAGTCGATTCACCTCGATCCAGTACTCCTCGAGGTGAGCGAGGCTCCGCAGCCGTGGCATCGCCTCGGCCGTGATCTCGGCACAGCGCTGGATGACGTCCACGAAGTCGGCGACGCCCTCGGGGGTGGCGGTCACCTCGTAGAGGAGGACGCGATCGACCGCCTCCTCCATGAAGTCCATGCAGTCGTCCAACTGCGACGCCAGCGCGTAGATGTCCTCGCGATCGATCGGCGTGACGAAGGTGCTGTTGACCTTGCGGACGATGGCGTGCGTGGTCTCGTCGGCACGGTGCTCGGCATCGCGCATGCGCTCGGCGATCGCTGCTCGGTCGGAGGTGTCGCTCAACATGTCGCCCAGCAGCGCGGCGCCCTCGACGAGGTGCGTCGCGGACTCGGCGAGCAGCGCGTAGAAGCTCGAATCGGACGGCTTGAGGCGCAGGGCCACAGCGACTCCCAGAGGCTGAGGGTGAACGACGGCGGAAGG
>JBQCJL010000366.1:0-2447 GCA_051952795.1 Marmoricola sp. | reverse complement strand
GGAACGCTCGCGTCGGTGGACGACACCCACGCACTGGCCCGGGGGCTGGCGACCCTGACGCGGCCGGGCGACGTGATCCTGCTGTCCGGCGATCTCGGTGCCGGGAAGACGACGTTCACCCAGGGCTTCGGTGCGGGGCTGGGCGTCCGGGGCCCGATCACCTCACCCACCTTCGTCATCGCGCGATCGCATCCGTCCCTGGTCGGCGGACCGGCGCTGGTTCATGTCGACGCCTACCGCCTGCCGGGCTCGGCCGAGCTGGACGACCTCGACCTGGACACGGACCTGGACACCGCGGTCACCGTGGTCGAGTGGGGCGAGGGCATCGCCGAGCAGCTCAGCGACGACCGCCTGGAGATCGCGCTGACGGCCAGTGCGGAGGGCTCGCGGTCGGTGACCATCCGTCGGCTCGGACCGCGTTGGGCCGACGTCGGACTGGAGCAGCTAGCCGCGCTGGTCTCGGCAGGAGGTCGTTGATGCTCCTCGGATTCGATACCGCCACCGCCCGTGTCAGCGCGGCCCTTTGGGACGGCGGTCGCGTGGTGGGCCGTGCGCAGAGCGACGAGGCCATGCGCCATGGTGAGCTGCTCGGGCCGGCCATCGCGGCGGCGCTCGCCGATGCCGGCGCTACCCGCGCGGACATCTCCGCCATCGCGGTCGGGGTCGGACCGGGGCCGTTCACCGGACTGCGAGTAGGACTCGTGACCGCCCGTACGCTCGCCTGGACGCTGGGAGTTCCCGTGCACGGGGTCTGCACCTTGGACGTCATCGCGGGTGCTCCGGAGCTCGAGGGTCTCGCCGAGTTCGCCGTGGCGTCGGATGCGCGACGCAAGGAGGTCTACTTCGCCCGGTACCGCGACGGCGTCCGCGTGGAGGGGCCGATCGTCGAGAAGCCGGACGTGTTGGCCACCGAGCTGCCGGTTGCGGGTCAGGGGGCCGGCCTCTATCCCGTTGCCTTCCCCCATCCGGTCGAGGTCGCCTTCCCGGACGCCGGAGTGCTGTGCCGTCTCGTCGACGAGGGCCGGGTGGCATCGTTGCCGCCTGAGCCGCTGTATCTGCGTCGTCCGGACGCCGTGGCTCCTGGCCCGCCGAAGCGGGTGTCGTAGTAATGGAGATCAGGGACGCGGTCGTCGCCGATGTCGACGCGCTGGTGGCGTTGGAGGAGGAGTGCGAGGGGGCCGATGCCTGGAGTCGCAACCTTCTCGGCGCCGGGCTCATGGGCACCGTGCCGACGGTGCACTATCTCGTCGCCGAAGGCGCCTCGGGCGTGGTCGGCTACGCCGTGGTGTCCGCGGTCGACGACCTCGCCGAGCTCCAGCGCATCGGCGTGACCGCATCGCAGCGACGATCCGGCGTGGCCTCGGCGCTCGTGGGCGAGGTCCTGGCGGTGGCGCGACGCGCGGGGGCTCAGCGGTTGTTGCTCGAGGTGCGGGAGAGCAACCATCCCGCGATCGCTCTCTATGCGGGCCATGGCTTCGTCGAGATCGATCGCCGCGAGCGCTACTACCGCGATGGAGCCACGGCGATCGTGATGCGCCTTCCCGTAGCGAAGGGATGCGGCTGGTGAGCCACGAGCCTCTGGTGCTGGGGATCGAGACCTCCTGCGACGAGACCGGCGTGGGCATCGTGCGTGGCCACACGCTGCTCGCCGACGCGGTCGCCTCGAGTGTCGATGAGCACGCCCGATTCGGCGGCGTCGTGCCGGAGGTCGCGGCCCGGGCGCATCTGGAGGCGATGGTCCCCACGATCGAGCGCGCCTGCGCCACTGCGGGTATCGCGCCCTCCGATGTGGATGCGATCGCGGTGACGGCGGGTCCGGGTCTGGCGGGTGCGCTCCTGGTCGGCGTCGGCGCCGCCAAGGCACTGGCGATCGGGCTCGACAAGCCGCTCTACGGCGTGAACCATCTCGCCGCGCACGTTGCCGTGGATCAACTGGAACACGGGCCCCTTCCCGAGCCCTGCCTGGCGCTGCTCGTATCGGGCGGCCACTCGTCCTTGCTGCGTGTCGAGGACGTGACCGGGTCGGTCGAGCAGATGGGCGCGACCATCGACGATGCTGCCGGCGAGGCGTTCGACAAGGTTGCTCGCGTTCTCGGCCTGCCGTTCCCCGGTGGCCCGCACATCGATCGGGCCGCGGCTGACGGAGCGCTCACCATCGACTTCCCGCGTGGGCTGAGCTCGCGTCGCGACCTCGAGCGGCACCGCTTCGACTTCTCCTTCTCCGGCCTCAAGACCGCGGTCGCGCGGTGGGTGCAGGCGCGTGAGGACAGCGGCGAGCCCGTCCCGGTCGCGGACGTCGCCCGGTCCTTCCAGGAGGCGGTCTGCGACGTGCTGACGCGCAAGGCCATCGACGCTGCTCGCCGACGCGGTCGCCTCGAGTGTCGATGAGCACGCCCGATTCGGCGGCGTCGTGCCGGAGGTCGCGGCCCGGGCGCATCTGGAGGCGA
>JBQCJL010000365.1:0-14385 GCA_051952795.1 Marmoricola sp. | reverse complement strand
CTGCGCAGCCTCCGCTTGGCGGGTACCGGCCCGCTTGGCGACCGCCCACCCCTCGATCGTGCGCTGCGGTCCAGCCGAGACGGCGAGCGCCCCGGGCGGCACGTCCTCGCGCACGACCGTGCCCGCTCCCGTGCCGGCCCCGTCGCCGATCGTGACCGGGGCGACGAAGGTGTTATTGCTGGCCGTGCGCGCATGCCTCCCCACGACGGTGCGGTGCTTGTTCACCCCGTCGTAGTTGGCGAAGATCGTGCCCGCCCCGATGTTGGTGCCCTCGCCGATCTCCGCGTCCCCGACGTAGGACAGGTGCGGCACCTTCGCGCCATCGCCGATCTTGGCGTTCTTGGTCTCCACGAACCCGCCGACCTTGCCGCCCACGCCCACCTCGGTTCCGGGACGGAGGTAGGAGAAGGGCCCGATGGTCGCCCGATCGCCGATGACCGCGAGCTCGGCGTGCGTCCGCACCACCGTCGCGCCGGCGCCGACCTCGCAATCCTTGAGGGTGGAGTCCGGACCGACCGTGGCGTCCTCGGCCACGACGGTGGCTCCGAGCAGCTGCACGCCGGGCAGCACGGTCACGTCCTGAGCCAGCTGCACGTCCGCGTCGATCCAGGTGGTGCCGGGATCGACGATGGTGACGCCGGCCCTCATCCACCGTTGCAGGATGCGCTGGTTCTTCTCCCGGCCGAGCGCCGCCAATTGGGCGCGATCGTTGGCGCCCTCCGTCTGCAGCACGTCCTCGAGCACGAAGGCGCCCACGGTGTGCCCGTCGGCACGAGCGATCGCCACGGCATCCGTCAGGTAGTACTCACCCTTGGCGTTGTTGTTGTCGATCCGCGCCAGGGCGGAGTCGAGGAAGTCCGCGTCGAAGGCGAGGATGCCGCTGTTGATCTCGCGGACGGCCGCCTGCTCGGGCGTCGCCTCCTTCTCCTCGACGATGGCGTTCACCGCGCCGTCGGGGTCCCGGATGATCCGGCCGTAGCCGAACGGGTCGGCGACGACGCCGGAGAGGATGCTCAGGGCGTCCTGGCCCGTCCGATGGGCGTCCAGGAACGCGTGCAGGGACTCTCCTTCGAGAAGCGGGGTGTCCCCGTAGGCGATGAGCACGGTGCCGCGCCGCTGCTCCGGAGCCAGGGCTTCCCAGCCGACGCGCACGGCGTGGGCAGTTCCTTCCTGCGTCTCCTGGACGGCCAGCACCACGTCGGAGCGCAGCTCGGAGAGGTGCGGCCCGACGAGCTCACGCTGGTGGCCGATCACGGCCACGACCGCCGAGGGACTCACGGCCTCGATGGCCGCCATCACGTGCCCGACCATGCTGCGACCGGCGATCGGATGCAGCACCTTGGGAAGCTTGGACCGCATCCGCGTGCCACCGCCCGCAGCGAGCACAATGACGGTTACCTGATCAGCTGCGCGCACACTCACCCGGCGAGCCTAACGAAACGAGGAGACGGATGGACTGGGAGTTCGGTGGGCCGCCGACGCCCGCCCATCTCGAGCGGCTCCTGCAGCGCGGGGCGGATCGCGCGATCGTCGATGGGCTCGTGGTGCGCGAGGTGTTGGGCCCCCTGCCCGACTGGTGGCCGGAGAACGGCAACGCGCTCTACGCGGTCCCCGGCGCGGTGCTGCCGTACCGGCTGATCAACAAGCTGGTCGGCTTCCCCTGCCACGACACCCTGCTGGTCATCGCGACCGACGTCCCGAATCTCTCCTCGCTGCTGGTCAGCGGCTCCGGCGCCACCGTTCTGCTGGGTCCGGAGTCGGAGTTCACCGCCGGCGACATCTACTGCGGTGCCGACTCCAGCGTGATCTTCGACGGCGGGGTCACCGCGACCCGCGAGGCGGTGATCGACGCCCGCAACGGCGGCTCGATCGTGGCCCGATGGGAGCAGCTGTGGGCGGCCAACGTCTACGTGGCGACGGACGACATGCACCGACTCGAGAGCGTCGAGACCGGCGTGCGCCTCAACCCGTTCGGCGCGACCATCCACCTGGGACGTCATCTGTGGCTCGGCCGGGACGTGATCATCACCGGCCACGTCGAGATCGGCGACGACTGCGTCATCGGCACCCGCAGCATGGTGCGCGGCCAGAAGATCCCCGCGAACAGCGCGGTGGCCGGCGTCCCGGCGCGCGTGATCCGCGAAGGTGTCACCTGGACCGAGGACGATCTACCCTAGAAAAGTGGAACACGTTCTAGATCCTTTCGGTCCTGCACTTCTCGGCCCCGTCACCCTGCGCAATCGCGTGATCAAGTCCGCCACCTACGAAGGGTTGGCGCACGGCGGGCTCGTCACCCGCGAGCTGGTCGACTTCCACCGCACCCTGGCCGCGGGCGGAGTCGGCATGACGACGGTCGCCTACCTGGCCGTCGCTCCCGAGGGACGCACCAACGAACACCAGATCCATTGGCGGCCCGAGGCGCTGCCCGGCCTGCGCACCCTGACCGACGCGGTGCACGCCGAGGGCGCGGCGATCTCCGCGCAGATCGGGCACGCCGGTCCGGTGGCTGATCCGGTGGGCAACCGGATGCCGGCTCTGGGACCGAGCCGCGCCTTCCCGAATCAGGGCGCGCGGCTGACGCGCAAGGCGAAGATCGCCGATATCGACCGGATCGTGCAGGCGCATGCGGATGCGGCTCGGATGGCGGTCGGCGTGGGCTTCGACTGCATCGAGGTGCACCTGGGACACAGCTACTTCGCGAGCGCGTTCCTCAGCCCGCTGATCAATCGCCGCCATGACGAGTTCGGGGGCACCCTGGAGAACCGCGCCAAGGTCGCGCGCCGCGTCGCGCAAGCGGTTCGCGACGCCGTCGGCGACCGCGCGGCCATCATCGCCAAGCTCAATCTCACCGACGGCGCTCGCGGAGGCATCAAGCTCGAGGAGTCGATTCAGACCGCTCAGTGGCTGGAGTCGGACGGCAGCATCGACGCCTTGGAGATGACGGCGGGATCCTCGCTGCTGAACCCGATGTTCCTCTTCCGCGGCGGCGCTCCGATCGGCGAGTTCGCCGCGGTGATGCGTCAGCCCATCCGTACCGGCATCCGCCTCATGGGCAACCGGTTCCTGCGCGAATACCCGTACGAGGACCTCTACCTGTTGGAGATGTCCCGCAAGGTGCGCGCGGAGGTGGCGCTGCCGATGGTCCTGCTGGGCGGGGTCGTCGACCGCGCCGGCATCGACACCGCGATGGCCGAGGGGTTCGAGTTCGTCGCCATGGCACGTGCACTGGTGCGGGAACCGGACCTGGTCGGTCGGCTGGCCGCGGCCGACGGCGCGTCGATCCGCTCGCTGTGCATCCACTGCAACCGCTGCATGCCCACCAACATGACCGGCGTGCGATGCCCCGAGATCACCGCCGAGTCACCGCGCACGGCGGCTTGGGGAAGCGACGCCGACTACGCCTGAGCCTCGGCGGCGCGGCGTGCGGCATGCGCCGCGAGCAGGGCCGCCGCGATCAGGAGCACGCCCAGGACGACGAGGGCGTAGCCCTCGTCGTGCACACCGACCATGGTCGGCCGCTTGTGGACCGTCAGCCAGCGGGCGTCGTCCCGGTAGAACTTCCAGTCGGTGAAGTGTGTGATACCGGTCAGCACGAGCCCGAAGCCCGGTACCCAGCCGACCCGGGCCACCAGTTTCGCGTTGAACGCCTGGCCCAGCTCGAGCATCGGCACGGCGATCACCGCGATCACGCCCAGCGCCAGAAGCGCGGCGCCGATGGCGAACGCGATCGCGGTCAGGTCGTTGAGGTGGCGGTAGCGGAACGTCCCGATGCCCAGCCCGATCAGACCCACGACGAGCACGAGGGCGCCCGCTGTCCGACGCGCGACGATGGCGACCTCGGAGGAGTGTCGCCGCGCGGCCTCGACATCCTGTGGGGTGGGGCTTGGCACGATGTTCCTATGGCCTCTCTCGGAACGATCTATCGATCGGACGGAATCTCCAACGACGCTACCGCGCAAGGCGTCACCGATCTGCTGGCGAGCGGCGAGTTCTTCTGGCTCTCCATCGAGTCGGTCGACGAGGATGGCCGCGATCTCCTGCTGACCACGCTCGGCTTCCACCCCCTCGCGGTGGAGGACGCCGTCCGCTTCGGCCAGCGCCCGAAGATCGACGAATACGACGGCTTCACCTACTGGGTCGCGCACGGCATCGACGATCAGGGCGGCCTGGCGGAGGTGCACATCTTCATCGGGAAGACCTACATCGTGACCGTGAGCCCGCACTGCGATCGCCTCTTCGACGCCGTCCACCAGCGCATGGAGCACCATCCGCTCAAGGAGGTCTCCCCGATGGCGGTCAGCGTGCTCTATCTGGTGCTCGACCACTTGGTCGACAGCTACTTCGAGCCGTTGGCGGAGCTCGACGACCGGATCGACACGCTCGAGGACGACATCCTGCGGCGGCCCACGGAAGCGCAGCTCGGCGATCTCTTCTCGATGAAGCGCGAGCTCGTGGGCTACCGGAAGTCGATCACACCGCAGCGCGACCTGATGGCGCGCGTCCTCACGGGGGTCGAGTCACTGGACCAGATGAGCGACGAGGACCTGCGGTACTTCCGGGATCTCTACGACCATCTGATCCGGATCAGCGATCTCATCGACTCCTATCGCGACCTCGTGACCGGAGCGGTCGACACCCACATCTCGATGGTCTCGAACCGACTCAACGTGATCATGAAGCAGCTCACCATCATCGCCACCGTGTTCCTGCCCCTGAGCTTCCTCACCGGTTTCTTCGGCCAGAACTTCGCCGTGCTGGTCAACGGACCGCTGGCGACGTCCTGGGGCTTCTGGACCCTGGGCATCGGGACCGAGCTCGCCGCCACGGTCATCCTGCTGCTCTACGGACGACGCAACGGGTGGTTCGGCGGGCCTAGCGCCTGACCGAGCCGCCGGCTCCTAGTCTCGAGACCATGTCGTTCTGCCGTCGAAGTCTCGCCCTCGCTGTCGCCGCGCTCAGCCTCGCCGCCTGTGGCAGCAGCAGCACGCCGGACACCGGACCCCGGCTGATCACCTATCCCGGAGATGGGCTGAGCATCACCACCAAGAACGTGACCACCGCGCTCAAGGACACCTCGCCGTCGTTCCAGGCGTTCGTGACCAAGCAGCTCCACGTGCTGTGGCAGTCGGGAGGGTCCGTGCCCGGCTGCCAGAGCGCAGCCCTGATCTCCCTCACCGCCTATCGCGCCGACGGCTTCGCGAGCGCCAGCAACGAGGGTCTGTTCGGGAGCGACACCTGCGCCCGCGGCGGCAACAGCGCCCTCTATGCCGAGGTGCGTGGCGTCTGGAAGGAGATCGCGGCCAGCCAGTCGGGCTACGCGTGCTCCGACCTGGTCAAGTACAAGGTCCCGGCCGCCGTGGCCGGGCGTACCTGCCTGGATGCGAGCGGCACCCCGCATCCCTACCGGGGCTGAGTCACCGCAGCAGGTAGCCGGCGGCGAGCGCGGTGAGCTCGTCGACCAGCCGGTCGCGGTCGAGGGCCGCCGGATGCTCCAGAACCCATCGTGAGCTGACCGCCTCCACCGTCATCACCAACAGCCACGCACGCGCGGAGGCGTCCCGGGTCGCCATGCCCAACGCCACCACCAGATAGGTGGTCAGCACATCGACGATGCGTTGCTCCAAGGCCGCACGGCGCTCACGGATGCGGCCAGCGGGCATCTCGCCGACCACGATGCGCAGGAGTGGCGCGTCCTTCTCGAGCGCTGCGAGCAGAGCGCGGGTCACCGCGCGAGCCGCGCCCATCGGGTCCGCCGTCAGGTCCACCGCATCGGCGTGGGCCAGCGTCCCCGCCACCCGTTCGGAGACCTCGTCGAGGTAGCGCTCGACGATCTCGTCGATGATCGCGGCCTTGTCGGGGAAGTACTGATACAGCGACCCGGGGCTCACGCCGGCAGCGTCGGCCACCCGGTTGGTCGTGAAGCTCTGGTAGCCATCGCGGACCAGAACCTCACGACCCGCCTCGATGATCCGCTCGACCATCTGACGGGATCGTTCCTGGCGCGGGATCTTCCTCATGAATGCGAATTGTATGCGAGTAATTGCTCGCGTAATAATCGATGCATGACCGCACTCGTTCGCACTGAAAACGACGCCGTCCCCCAGGCGTTCCCGTCGCGTCACCGCGAGGCGGAGGCACGTGGCCGCCGCCTCGGCAAGCCGCTCCGCGCGGTCACGCGCATCTTCGACGACATGGACGAGGACAGGTTCGACCGCCTCGGGCGAGCGCTCACCGAGCAGGATGTCCCCGCCGCACGCCTTGTAGAGGCGATGCGGATGCGAGCCGGGGAGCCCGGTCGGGTGACACATGCCCAGTTCAGGACGGCGCTCAACGGGGGACTCGACGCCGTCCCGGACGCACCGCCGGCCCTGCGTACCTTCATGGAGCTGGTCAGCAGTCCCCCGGCGTGGGTCGACTGGGAGCGCGTGAACCGCGGCGGCCAAGTGCTGCAACGGCTCGGCTCGACGGCGGGCGACATCCTCCAGCAGCTCTCCTTGATCGGCGGCTACCGCTTCGGCGGACCCACGGACCTGCTGGTGGCGACCGGAGGACTGAGCGGCGCCGACACGCTTCGCCGCATCGCCGAGACGCAGCACTGGACGATGAGCATCGCCGAACCCGATGCGCTTCGACCCGGCCACGAGGGCTGGCGCTTGACCGTCCACGTCCGGGCCATGCATGCGCTCGTCAATGCCAGCTACGCATCACGTCCGGACGCGTGGGACGTCGACCGCTGGGGCCTGCCCATCAATCAGGCCGACCAGGCGGGCACGCTCGGGCTGTTCGACGCCACCGTGCTGGTCGCCGCGCGTGCGCTCGGCATCCCGATCTCGCGACGCGACTCCGACGACTTCATGCATCTGTGGAAGTACACGGGCTGGCTCATGGGCGTGCACGAGGACTTCCTCACCGACAACGAGCGGGAGCGGCTGGTCTGGAACCTGCACATCCTGCTGTCGGCGCCGGGCCAGACGCCGGCGGGGCGGGAGCTGGTCAACGCCATCCTCGCGGCCCAGGACGAGCGTGACTACGCCCCCCTGTTCGGATTCATCCGTCTTCCGGCCAAGGTCCGGGGTCGCTACGAGCGCGAACGCATGCTGAGCCTGATGACGGTGCTGCTGGGCGTGCGGAGCATGCGTGAGCTCGAGCAACCGATCCGCCCGCCCTGGGCGTTGGGTCTGCGGGTGGCCACGAACGTGGCCCTCTACCGGGTCTATGGACAGCTACCCGGCGGCCGCGACCGCTTGCTCCGGCACGGTCGCGCCGCGCAGCAGCGCGTTCAGCGCTCCTATCTCGTCAACCGGCCGGCCGACGTCGCGGCCCTCCCGGACTAGGCGTCCTCCTCCGGACCGGAGAGCTTGCCGCCGGTCAGCTTCTGCGAGACCGTCGCGATCCGGCTCGCGGGCTGCGCGGTCGGCTCCGGCATGGCATGCAGGCCGAGATCACCGAGCAGGCCCGTGACCGGCGCGAGAAGACCACCCAGCAGACCCGGCGACGGCGGCGTCGTGGGCGCCGGCGCGCAGGCGACCGGGCCCGAAGGCTGAGGGCGCTTCGGACTCGTCTCGACCGGCGGCATGCTGTTGGGTGGCACCGGGTACGGGGTCGGCTCGGACGTGAAGGTCCCGGTGATCGCGTCCACGGTCGCCCGGCACTGCAGGATGGTCTGGGCCATCCCGAGCTCGCTCGTGGCCTCGAGGGTGGGCTTGGTGACGTCCGGGGTCGCCCGGAAGTTGAAGGCCGAGGTCATGTCGCCGGTGATCGAGCGGCGCCAAGTGCTGAGGTTGGGCACGTCGACGCCGAATCGGGTCTCGAGCAGACGCAGCTGCGACGTGTGGTCGAACGTGTCGGAGCAGACCAGGCCACCGCGCGAGTACGGCGAGATCACCAGACCCGGGACGCGGAAGCCCAGACCGATCGGGCCATTGATCCCGCTCGCGGTCGACGGCAGCGGATTGACCGTGAGCCACTCTCCGGGCGTGCCGGGCGGGGGCACCGGCGGTGCCACGTGGTCGAAGAAGCCGCCGTTCTCGTCATAGCTGATGATCAGGGCGGTCTTCTCCCACACCGCCGGGTTCTTCGTCAGCGCGTCGAGCACCTGCAGCAGCGTGACCGCGCCGTAGGACGGCGGCAGTGCCGGATGCTCGCAGTTGAGCAACGGCGGGATGATCCACGACACCTTCGGCAGGCTGTTGGTGGCGATGTCGAGCAGGAAGTTCTCGGGATAGACCGGGAGCACGCCGTTGGTGAGCAGCGACGGATTGGTCAGGGTCTGCTTGAACGACTGCATCATGCCGCTGAGCACCGCCGTCGAGACCACTGGAACCTGCTGAGCGGTGTAGATCTTCCAGGAGACCCCGGCCTCGTCGAGGTTCTCGGGCATCGTCTTCCAGCTGTACTGCGCCGTCGGAACAAGCTCCGGGGTGTCGAGCAGAGGACCGCCGTGGTTGCCGTCGGGGTCGATGGTGCCGCTGATCCAGTAGAGACGGTTCGGGTCGGTGGGACCCAGCACCGAGCAAAAGTAGCTGTCGCAGATCGTGAAGGCGTCGGCCAGCGCCCAGTGCACCGGGATGTCGGCACGGGTGTAGTAGCCCATGGTGGCCGGACCGTTGCCGACGCCCTCGCTCGCGAGATGCACGGGGACCCACTTGTCCATCGCCCCGCCGTTCCACACCTGATGCTGAGGACCCCAGTTGTGCGTGGGGTCGTTGATGCACTCGCCGTCGAGGCTGGTGCCATTGGTGGTGTTGAGCCGGAACGGCATCAGGTAGGAGTTCGGATCCGCCGTATGGGTGACCGGGTCGTACCCGTACTGGCGGATGGTGCCCGCGTGCGCTGCGTCCGCGAAGCCACGGACCCCTGACATGGTGCCGAAGTAGTGGTCGAACGAGCGGTTCTCCATCATCAGGAAGACGAAGTGCTCGATGTCGTTGAGACCGCCGGTGCCGCAGGGATCGGCTGCGTAGGCGCGCTCGAGGACCGGGCCGGCCAGGGTGTTCAGCACCCCGATGCCACCAGCGGCGGCCGCCATCTTGACGAAGTCACGGCGCTCGAGGCCGTCGAAGAATCCCACCGTGTTACCTCCTGATGGCGAAGCCGAACATCGCTAGGTGACGGTAAGGCGACAAGGAGGCTGCGCGCTAGAGGTCGGCGGCGCGACATAGGCTCGGCACGCAGTGCCCGGGGCGAGGAGATCAGATGAGCACCGAGAGTCCGGCCCCAGCGGCCGCGATCGACCAGATCAGCCGCGTGCTCTCCTGGGACTGGCGCACGCCGCTCCGCGTCGCCGGCGCCACGCTGGGAACCTCGCTCGTCCTCGGCGTCGTCTTCGGGCTGGCCAGCAGGCCGGCATCGAGCCAGTTGCACTGGGGCTTCAAGACGACCCTTCTCTGGGTGACGTGGGTCTGGGAGTCGATCTTCGGCGTCAACGCCGTGGGCGGCATCAAGGTCCACGGCTCGCTGACCTTCTTCGACTCGACGATTAATGGAGGCCTCTCAGGCGGAGCCGGCCTCGGCGCCATGCCGCTGACCCTCACGGTCATCACCCTCGTCGTGGCGGGGCGCTCGTTCCACCGCGCGACCACGCCGTCGCCGAACGCACTCTCGGCTCTGATGCTCGGGGTGCGCGCAGCCCTTCTGACCGCCCTTCCGCTGTTCGTGGTCTCCCTTGTGGTGTCGGTCGGCGTCACCGACGTCGCACACCTCGTCGGAGCCAGCGCCGGCGACACCGTGCAGCAATGGCAGTCCCTCCAGGGCGACAAGTCGTTCTCGATCTCGGTCTCGTCCACCGATGCCTTCTTCGTGACCATCGCCCTGCTGGTCGGCGTGTTCGCCGGCATCACCCTCCTGCGCGGCGAATGGTTCACGAGCCGCGGCTGGAGCACCCTCCAGCTGGTCCTGGCAGCTCCGCTGCGCGCCTTCGCTCGTCTCGCCGTCGCCGTGGTGGTCGGCGGTCTCCTCTTCGAGCTGGTCACCTGGCTGGTGCGCTGGAACACCAGCTGGCCGAACGGTCACTACGGCCACGCGTTCACCGCCCATCAATGGGTCAACGGGTTCGCCACGGCGATCGCCTATGGGGGCAACGCCGGCGCGATGGCCTTGGGGCTCGGCTCCTTGGGCAAGGTCGGCTATTCCGCCTCCGGCGGCGTCTCGGCGGCGATCGGATCGGAATCCTCGGGACCCCACCAGGACTACTGGATCGGCTGGTTCGCCCAGAACAGCCACCTGGCCTGGGGGATCTGGAGTGCCCTCCTGATCGCACCCGCGATCCTGATCTACGTCGCGCTCTCCATCGCGCGGGTGCACGGCACCGACGCGCGGGCCGTCCTCACCAGCCTCGGTACCTGGTTGGTGTCACTCGTCGTCGCGGTCCCGGTGCTGGCACATCTCGCGAACCTGTCGGCGGGTGCGAGCGGGACCGTCGACGCCGACATGTTCGTCGGCAGCGCGCACGGCACCGTCAGCGCCGGACTCTCCACGCTCATCGCGACGTTCCTGATCTTCGCCTACGCGCTCCTCATCTGCGCCGTGATCGCGGCACGGGCTAGGTTCGCGGAGCGAAGTCCCGCAGCTGGTACTGCCCCACCGTCGTCGCGACGATGACCCCGTTCTCGTCGAGCACCTGCGCGGCCAGCTCGTAGTTCGACTTTCCGGTGGCCTGGGCTTCGTCGAGCACCCGCTGGATCTCCTCGGCGGACATCTCGGCACGCGCGCGGACCGCCGTCAGCGCCGGCCTGAGGAAGGTGATCGACATCGACTTCACCAGCGGCGCGTAGCCCTCGAGCGTGAAGGACGAGAGGGCGAGCAGCCCACCGAGCATCTCGGCGACCGAGAACAGCGACCCCGCGTAGGCCATGCCGACGTGATTGACGTTCGGCTCCAGCGGAAGGAGCGCCTCGGCCCGCCCGGGAACGGACTCGACGACCTCGATCCCCATCGCGCCCAGGATCGGCACGCTCCGGTGGACACCCGCGGTTGCTGTCTCGGACATGGCCCGCTCCTCTATCCGCCCAGGCCGGCGAGCCCGCGCAGTTCGGTCTGATAGGCCGCATAGGCCCGACGGAGATGTTCTCCGGGCCATCCTTGCGGCACCAGATTCTGGGGCAACAGCGGGTCCGACGCGAGCAGCCGCACCAGGTTCGCCGCGATGGCGAGACGCAGCGCGGGATCGGTGACCTCGCGCAGATCCTCCAGCAGGTCGTGGCCGTGGGCCGCCCACGCGCCGAGGTCCCACAACCGGCGGGCGAGGTCGGCCGCATCGGCGCGTGGCTCGGCGATGAAGCACTCCAGCACCGGGTCCTCGGCGTAGTCGCGCGGCCGTCGCAGGTTGGCCGGCCGCATCCACACGCCCTCGCGGAGCTCCGCCAGCCGCGCAGCGTCGAGAGTCTCGCGGAGGGCCGCGCGCTCGGCTCCGGACCGACCCGCGACGACCACGACCGCCATCTCCCAGCCGCCGTCCCACGACGCGCCGATGTCGGCGACGCCCTCGTCCTGACGGCGTTGCCGAGCGCGCAGTCGATCGCTGAGCTCGTAGCCGCCGTCGACGCGGAGCAGATCGCCCGCAGCGGTCACCCGGCTGAGAGCGACGCGCATGGTCGAGGCCGAGATGCCGAAGTACTCCGCGGCGCGAATGATGTCGGCCGTCGTCATCCGATCGGGATGCGCGCCGAGCATCAGGCTGAGCACCACCGAGCGCGCGGGCAGCGGCGCGAGAACGCGCGCTACAGATCTGGACACAATTGGAACTGTATCCGTAACATCGAGTCGTGGCCATCATCGAGTACCCGACCCTCACCTACGAGGTGGACGGACGGATCGCGCGCATCACGTTCAACCGGCCCGAGCAGGGCAACGCGATCACGCCCGATACCCCGCTCGACCTCGCGGCGGCGGTCGAGCGCGCGGACCTCGACCCTCGGGTGCACGTGATGGTCCTGTCGGGTCGAGGCAAGGGATTCTGCGGCGGCTACGACCTGACCGCGAGTGCCGAACGGCTGCTCGACGACGGGCTCGGCGGCGAGCGATCCTCGATGGAGGGGACCGTGCTCGATCCCTCGGTCCAGGGCAAGAACCACGATCCCGCAGGCACCTGGGACCCGATGGTCGACTACGCGATGATGAGCCGCTTCACCAAGGGATTCGCCAGCCTTCTGCACGCGAACAAGCCGACGGTGGCCAAGATCCACGGCTTCTGTGTCGCCGGCGGTACCGACATCGCCTTGCACTGCGACCAGATCGTGATCGCTGCGGACACCAAGATCGGCTATCCCCCGACGCGCGTCTGGGGCATCCCGAGCGCGGGCATGTGGGCGCACCGGTTGGGCGATCAGCGGGCGAAGCGCCTGCTGCTGACCGGCGACTGCCTCAGCGGACGCGAGGCCCATGAATGGGGCCTGGCCATCGAGGCGCCCGAGCCGGAGGACCTCGATGCCCGCACCGAGAATCTCCTCGCCCGCATCGCAGCGATGCCGATCAACCAGCTGATGATGGTGAAGCTGGCGCTGAACTCCGCGCTCCTGTCCCAGGGCGTGCACACCAGTCAGCTCATCAGCACCGTCTTCGACGGCATCGCACGCCACACCCCCGAGGGCTATGCCTTCCAACAGCGGGCCGCCGAGGCCGGCTTCCGCCAGGCCGTTCGCGAGCGCGACGGCGAACCGTTCAACGACTACGGATCCTCAACGAACAAGGGATAGCGATATGCGCACGACTCACGAGGTCTTCAACCAGGTTCCGGCGCTGGTGGACTACAACACCGCGGACCATCCGGCCATGCGGGAGGCGGTCGAGCGGGAGGGCGCCGGCTGGGCGCTGCCCGAGATCGACGACCTGGGCCGCCTGGCCGGAACCGCGGAGGCGCAGGAATGGGGACGCCTCGCCGAGCGGGTCCCACCGCGGTTCGTCCCCTACGACCGGACCGGACACCGCATCGACGAGGTCGAGTACGTGCCGGCCTACCACCAGCTGATGCGCACCGCGGTCGAGCATGGCCTGCACGCCGCGCCCTGGGCCGACGACCGTCCCGGCGCGCACGTCGCCCGCGCCGCCAAGTTCATGACCTGGTCGGTGGACGCCGGTCACGGCTGCCCGATCTCGATGACCTACGCGGCGATCCCCGCCCTGCGCGCGAATCCCGACCTGACCGCCGCCTTCGAGCCGCTGCTCACCTCGCGTGAGTACGACTTCGGACTGCGCGACCCGCAGACCAAGCGCGGACTCATCGCCGGCATGTCGATGACGGAGAAGCAGGGCGGGTCGGACGTCCGCGCCAACACGACCACCGCCCGTCCGCAGTCGGACGGCAGCTACCTGCTCGTCGGACACAAGTGGTTCACGTCCGCGCCGATGTCGGACATGTTCCTCACGCTGGCCCAGGCGCCGGGCGGCCTGTCGTGCTTCCTCGTCCCCCGTGTGCTCGCCGGAGGGGAGCGCAACGCACTCACCGTCATGCGGCTGAAGGAGAAGATGGGCAACAAGTCCAATGCGTCCTCGGAGATCGAGTACGACGACGCCGTGGGGTGGCTGGTCGGCGAGGAGGGTCGCGGCGTCCGGACCATCGTCGAGATGGTGAACATGACCCGGCTCGACTGCGTGATCGGGTCGTCGATGGGCCTGCGCACGGCGCTCGTGACCGCGACGCATCACGCCCGCCACCGGTCCGCGTTCGGCCGATCGCTCATCGAACAGCCTGCGATGCGCAACGTGCTCGCCGACCTCGCCATCGAGTCCGAGGCGGCGACCTTGGCGACCTTCCGCCTGGCCGGGGCCAACGACCGCGCCATCCACGGCGACCGGAGTGAAGCCGCACTGCGGCGCATCGGCCTGGCCGTCACCAAGTACTACGTCTGCAAGCGGGCGCCGATCGCGGCGGGCGAGGCGCTGGAGTGCCTCGGTGGCAACGGCTACATCGAGGACTTCGACCTGGCACGCATCTACCGCGAGCTGCCCTTGCTCTCTATCTGGGAAGGCTCCGGGAACGTGGCCGCGCTGGACGCGCTGCGTGCGCTGGCCCGCGAGCCGGAGAGTCTGGACGCGTTCTTCGCCGAGGCGGAGCTGACCGCGGGCCTCAACACGCACTACGACGATGCGCTCGATCGGGTGAAGAAGGAGCTCACCTCGTTCGATGACATCGAGCTGCGCGCACGGCGGATCGTGGAGCAGTTGGCGCTGGTCTTCCAGGGGTCGCAGGTGCTGCGGCACTCCCCGGCCGCGCTCGCCGACGCGTTCTGCGCCACGCGACTGGGAGGCGATTGGGGCACGGTGTTCGGGACCCTGCCTCCCGGAATCGACCTCGCACCGATCATCGAGCGGGCGTTCGTCGGCTGAGAGATCGGCGCCCGACGAAGCCGTCGCGGTGATGTTCAGGACGCTCAGCTGGTTCTAATCTGA
>JBQCJL010000364.1:0-3905 GCA_051952795.1 Marmoricola sp. | reverse complement strand
GGCTCCTGATCAGCGCCCTGGCCGCACGCCTGTTGCTGCGCGGCCTGGAGTCCGGTCGATACCCCCGCGGCGGCAAGGTGCACCTGCGACTCTGGCTGGCCGAGCGGATCGCCGACGAGATCGGTGCCGGCGGCCTGAGCTGCGCCCCGTGGATGACCACCTATGCACGGCTGCTGGGTGCCACGATCGGCCGCGGGGTCTCGCTACACAGCGCTCCCCCGGTCACCGGAATGCTGCGGATCGGGGAGGGAGCCGCGGTCGAGCCTGAGGTGGATCTCACCGGGCACTGGCTCGACGGCGATCGCCTGCACATCGGCCGGATCACGATCGGCGACGACGCGCGCGTCGGCACCCGGAGCATGCTGCTGCCCGGCTCGCGGGTCGGCAAGCGCGCCGAGATCGCCGCAGGATCGGCGGTCTTCGGCGAGGTCCCGGCCGACGAGGCCTGGGGTGGTGCACCCGCCGCCCGACTCGGGCCGGCACGTGGTGCCTGGTCGGACGAGGTGCCGCCCGACAAGCCGCTCTGGAATCTGGTCTATGCCGCCTCGGCTCTGGCGATCTCGGCACTCCCGGTGCTCGCGACGATCATCGCGGCCGGCCTCGCGCTCGCGGTGATCGGCCACCCGCACGGCCTGGGCGCCTGGATGGGGGCGGTCGCGGCTGCGATCGTGCCGGCCGGCATCGTCGGATTCCTGCTGCTCGCCGGAGGAATCTGGGGCGTGGTGCGCGCTCTGGGGAATGGCATCGAACCCGGGCATCATCCGATCCACGGCTCCCAGGCGTGGCGGGCGTGGGTCGTGCTGCGGGTCCTCGACGAGGCGCGTGGTTGGCTGTTCGCGCTCTACTCCAGTGCCCTGACGCCGGCCTGGCTGCGCTCGCTGGGCGCCAAGATCGGCCGCGAGGTGGAAGCCTCGACCGTGCTGTTGATCCCGTCGCTGGTCACCGTCGCCGATGGCGCCTTCCTCGCCGACGACACGTTGGTGGGGGGTTACGAGCTCGGTGGCGGGTGGCTCCGGGTCGACCGCACCAAGGTCGGAAAGCGTGCGTTCGTGGGCAACTCGGGCATGACCGCACCCGGCCGCCGAGTGCCCAAGCAGGGGTTGGTGGCGGTGCTCTCCGCGGCGCCCAGCACCACGCTCAAGCCGAAGTCGGGCACGTCGTGGCTGGGGAGCCCGCCGACCCAACTGCGTCGCGCACCCGGTAGCGCGGACGACACCCGTACCTATGCACCGCCGCGCCAGCTGCGCATCGCCCGCGGCCTCGTCGAGGCCTGCCGCATCGTGCCCACGCTGCTGAGCGTCCTGCTCGGCGCGGAGGTGGTGGTCGTGCTCGGCTGGATCGCACGATCCTGGGGAACGTTGCCTGCGATCCTGCTATCAGGCCTGGTGCTGCTGGTCACCGGCGTGGTCGCCGCGGCGCTCGCGACCGGAGCGAAGTGGGTGTTGGTCGGACGCTTCGCGGCCGGCGAGCATCCGCTCTGGAGCGGGTTCGTGTGGTGCAGCGAGCTGGCCGACACGTTCGTCGAGACCCTGGCAGCGCCGTGGTGGGCGCGCAGCACCGCCGGGACCCCGGCGCTCTCGGCCTGGCTGCGGACCATGGGGGCCCACATCGGGCGCGGGGTCTGGTGTGAGACCTACTGGCTCCCCGAGGCGGACCTGGTCTGGCTCGGTGATGGATCGACGGTCAATCAGGGCTGCGTGGTGCAGACCCACCTGTTCCATGACCGGGTGCTGAGCCTGGACGAGGTCCGCTTGCAGAAGGGCGCCACGCTCGGCCCGAATTCCGTCGTGCTTCCCGCCGCGCGGTTGGGCAAGCACGCTACGGTCGGACCGGTGTCGCTGGTCATGCGCGGCGAGTCGGTGCCGGACAAGACCCGATGGATCGGGAACCCCATCGCCGGGTGGGAGGAAGGGACAGTGAGCGATGCCGACTGATCCTTACCTCCCCGGGCACGGCAGCCACGCTTACGACGTCACCCACTACAACCTCGAGCTCGACTACGCGGTCGCCAGCAACCTCCTCGTCGGCAACGCGAGCCTGTCACTGCGCCTCAACGAGGCGCACGACAAGCTGCGCCTGGATCTGCACAAGCTGAAGGTCGAGAAGGTCCAGGTCGAAGGCCTGCGAGCCGTCAAGTTCCGCCAGAGCGCAGGGCATCTGCACGTGAACCTGCCTCACGAGGAGGCAGCGGGCACCGAGCTGACCGTCGCGATCCGCTATCGAGGCAATCCCGGCGTCGTCCGCGACCGCGCCGGCGAGGCGGGCTGGGAGGAGCTGACCGACGGCGCCCTGACCGCCTGTCAGCCGGGCGGCGCGCCCGCGTGGTTCCCGTGCAACGACCGCCCGTCCAACAAGGCGACCTACCGCTTCGTGGTGCGGGTCGGTGCCACCTACTTCGTCGTGGCCAACGGCAATCGGGTAGCCCAGGAGCGCCGGGGCAGCAGCTGCACCTGGATCTACGAGGAGCCACACCCCATTTCGACGTACCTGGCCTGCCTGGGGATCGGGCACTACACCGAACTCCCGCAATCGGGCTCCGTGCCGATGGCGGGGGTGGTCTCCCCCGTGCTCCGCTCGGACTACGCGGAGGCTTTCAGTGATCAGCCGGCCATGCTCGCGTTCTTCGCCGGCCTGTTCGGGCCGTATCCGTTCGGCAGCTACCGCGCGGTGGTCACCGACGACGATCTGGAGATCCCGCTGGAGGCGGGCAGCTTCTCGACCTTCGGATCCAACTTCCTGAGCCGGGACTGGCATGCACAGCGGCTCATCGCGCATGAGCTCGCCCACCAGTGGTTCGGCAACAGCGTCACCATCCGTCGCTGGCAGGACATCTGGCTGCACGAGGGATTCGCCTGCTACTGCGAGTGGCTCTGGTCCGAGCAGTCCGGTGGCGACACCGCACAGCAGTGGGCGGAGCACTACTACGCGCGCCTGCGCGCACTGCCCCAGGACCTCCTGCTCGCCGATCCCGGCCCCGACGACATGTTCGACGACCGCGTGTACAAGCGCGGAGCCCTGCTGTTGCATGCCCTGCGCGGACGGCTGGGCGACGACATCTTCTTCGCACTGCTGCGATCCTGGGCGACCGACAATCGCTATGGGCTGGTGTCGACCGAGGACTTCGAAGCCGCCGCGGAACGGGTCTCGGCAGAGCCGCTGGCCGGCTTCTTCAATGACTGGCTGCGCGACGAGCGGCTTCCTCCGTTGTCCTGAGGCTCGGCCAGCTCCTAGGACTGCGCCAGCGCTTGGACCACCTCGGCATACATCGTCGCCTTGATCTTGCCCAACGTGTCCGCCGACTTGCCCGCCAGCGGCGCGACCTGAGCGACCGCCGCGGCGAGCAGACCGTCCTCGGGCGCGGCCCCGTCGATGATGCCGGCGGCGTCGGCATCGGTTGCGCCGTACCGGCGACCCGTCGACATCGAGTCCAGCGCCGCACGCGGGGTCAGCTTGCTCTGGATGAGGGACGCCATTCCCGGCGAGAACGGGATCTGGATGTCGACCTCAGGGAAGCAGAAGAAGCCTTTGTCCTCGCGCATGTACCGCCAGTCGAAGGCCATCGCCAGCATCGCCCCCGCCCCGAAGGCATGGCCGTTGACGGCAGCCGCCGTCGGCACCGGCAGAGTGAGAACGCGGGCGAAGATGGTCTGCACTCGCGCGGTGTAGGCGGCGAGCTCATCGAGATTCGCCATCAGCCAGTCGAGATCCAGCCCGTTGGAGAAGAACTTGCCGGTCGCGGTGCCGACGAGGGGCGCAGGGCTGGAGACGACGGCGTCGAGTGCCTCCTCGACCTCAACCATCCAGGTCTGCGAGAACCGGTTCTCCGGATTGCTCTCGTCGGCGGTGAGATCGAGGACGTAGACGGCGTCCTGCTGGGTCAAGGTGGGCATCGTCAGTTCCTCTGC
>JBQCJL010000363.1:0-6226 GCA_051952795.1 Marmoricola sp. | reverse complement strand
ATGGACTGGATGGCGCCGGCAACCGATCCGATGCTCGAGGGCTACACCGCACTCGGCTTCGTGGCGGGCTGCACGCAACGACTCCGCCTGCGGCTGCTCGTCACCGGCGTGACCTACCGCCACCCGGGTCTGCTCGCCAAGATCGTCAGCACGGTCGACGTGCTCTCCGAGGGCCGGGCGCAGCTCGGCATCGGCGCTGCCTGGTACGACCGCGAGCACCTCGGGCTGGGGGTGCCGTTCCCGTCCACGTCCGAGCGCTTCGAGCGGATGGAGGAGACGATCCAGATCTGCCGCCAGATGTGGAGTGCGGACAACGGGCCCTACGCCGGCAAGCACTACCAGCTCGAGGAGACCTGGTGTGTTCCGGCTCCGCTCCAAACAGAGATCCCGATCATGATCGGCGGCAGCGGCGAGCGGAAGACGCTGCGGATGGTCGCCCAGTACGCGGACGCCTGCAACCTCTTCGGTGCCAACGCCGACGACTTCGAGCACAAGCTGAGCGTGCTCCGGCAGCACTGCGAGGACGTTGGTCGCGATTACGACAGCATTCGCAAGACGGTGATGGCGAGCCCGGGCCTCGACCCGATCGCGGACGCCGATGGATTCGTCGCTCGGATGGCTGAGTACGCCGCGCTGGGCATCGACCTCGTGACGATCAGCCACGACGGTCAGGATCCGGTGGCGTGGACGACGCAGGTCGTCGAGGGCGTGCTGCCCCGCCTGCGCGAGCTGTAGGAGCTCAGCGCAGGACGCGCGGCCCGAAGGTCGGTGCCGCGCGCTTGAACGCTGCCTCGCGCGCCGCGCTGGTGTTGGCCGCGGCGAGGAGGAACAGCTGCTCGATGCGCTCACGTGCGAAGGTGCGGCGGCTCGAGGACGTCCAGGTCGTGTTGAAGAGGCGCTTCGCCGCGGCGACCGCGTCGGGCGAGCGCGCGGCGAGCTCCTCGGCGAGCTCGAAGGCCCGCACCACCGGATCGGGCGCCACCTCGGTGACGAGTCCCATCTCGCGCGCCTCGGTTCCGCTGACCATCGCTGCGGTCATGGTGAGCTTCTTGGCGACGTCGATGCCGACCAGCTCCTTGAGGCTCTGGATGCCGGACATGTCCGGGATCAGGCCCCATCGGCCCTCGAGCACGGACCACTCCGAGTCGGGCGTCGTGATGCGGAAGTCGGCGGCGAGCGCCAACTGGAGGCCACCGCCGTAGCAGTGGCCGTGGACGGCGGCGATGACCGGGACCGGCACGCGGCGCCAGGCCCAGCACGCCTCCTGGAACGCATTGGTGCCGCGCAGGGGACTGGGCAGGAAGCTGCGGACGATGCCCACGGGGTTGCGCAGCACGTTCGCGAAGTCGAGGCCCGCGCAGAACGACTCGCCGTCGCCACTGATCACGACGGCGCGCAGGGTGCGATCACCCCGCAGCCGGCGGGCGACGTCGGCGAGCTGCTGGAGCGTCTCCAGCGTCAGGGCGTTGAGCTTGTCGGGCCGGGCGAGCCGCACATGAGCGATACCGCCGTCGACGAAGCAGGTGACGAAGGTGTTCTCACTCATGCGCGGCTCTCCGATCGATTCAGCTCAGCGCGGCGATCGCTGCGTCGTAGTCGGGCACCTGGCCGATCTCGGGGACGAGCTCCGAGTGCAGGACCGCGCCGTTCTCGTCGAGGACGACCACGGCGCGCGCCAGCAGGCCTGCGAACTTCCCGTCCTTCAGGGTGACACCGAAGTCCTCGCCGAAGCTCGTCCGGAAGGCCGACGTCGGCGTGACGTTCTCGATGCCCTCGGCGGCACAGAAGGTACCGAGCACGAACGGCAGGTCCTTGGAGACCGAGATGACCGTCGCGTTGTCGAGGCCGGCGGCCAGCTCGTTGAACTTGCGCTCGCTCGCGGCGCAGACGCCGGTGTTCACGCTCGGGAAGATGTTGAGGACGACCCGCTTGCCGCGGAACGTGTCGGAGGAGACGTCCGCCAGCTCAGCGTTGGTGACGGTGAAGTCAGGGGCCTGGGAGCCGACGCTAGGAAGCTCGCCGACGGTGGTCGCGGGGTTTCCCCCCAAGGTCACGGATGCCATGGCCAAACCCTACCCACCGAAGACTGAGCGGCAGGGCCGGCTCCTCAGAGCCTGGACGTAGTCGTCGGGTGCGCCGCCGGCCTCGGCGGCGTCGGCGATGGCCCCCAGGTGGCTGGCCGAGGGGAGCCCGCCCTCGAACGCATCCAGCACGTAGGCCGTGGCGACCGCCTCGCCGTCGAGCAGCGAGATGCGCACCTGGAGCGGGCGGTAGAGGCCGGTGTCCACCGACTCCCACGATTCCAGTCCGGCCTGGTCCTCGTCGGTGATGTCGTAGACGGCAACGAACACCTGCTCGAAGTGATCGGGGACGATCGTGGCGACCGCGCCGTCCCAGCCGTGGTCCTCACCGCCGAACGTCAGCCGCCACCCCTGGAGCCAGCCGGTGCCGCGCAGCGGCGAGTGCGGACAACGCTCACTCATCCGCTGCGGGTCGAGATTCGCTGCATAGGCGGCGTACAGGGTCACAGCGGGAGCGTACCGAGGATCGTCCTGTGACATAGGCAACAATGGCATCCGTGACCGGCCCCCTGAATGCTCGCGTCGACCGCGTTGTCGTTGTCGGCGGCGGACCCGGCGGTTACGAGGCCGCCTTGGTCGCTGCCCAGTTGGGAGCCGACGTGACGGTCGTCGACCGGGATGGCATCGGCGGGTCGGCGGTGCTCACCGACTGCGTGCCGTCCAAGACGCTGATCGCGACCGCCGAGTTGCTCACCGAGACCGAACGGGCCCAGGAGCTCGGGCTGAGCCTCAGCACCGGACAGATCCACGTCGACCTCGCGCGCATCAACCAGCGCGTGAAGGCGCTGGCGGCGGCGCAGTCGAGCGACATCGCGGCGCATCTCGAGCGTGAGGGCGTGCGCATCGTGCGCGGTATCGGGCGCCTCGACGGAAGGGGCAGTGTGCTCGCCAGCCTCGCGGGCGGTGGCTCCGAAGTCATCGAGGCGGATGCGATCCTGCTGGCGACCGGCGCCGCGCCGCGTACCCTCCCGAGCGCGCAGCCCGACGGCGAGCGCATCCTCACCTGGGAGCAGGTCTACGACCTCGAGGAGCTGCCCGATCGCCTGATCGTCGTGGGCTCCGGCGTGACCGGTGTGGAGTTCGCCAGCGCCTACAACGCCCTCGGCATCGACGTCGTGTTGGTCTCCTCGCGCGACCGGGTGCTGCCCGGCGAGGACGCCGACGCGGCGACCGTTCTGGAGGACGTGCTCACGCGGCGCGGCATGCCGGTCATGGGCAACTCCCGCATGCAGTCGGTCACCCGGGACGGCGATGAGGTCACCGTGCGGCTGGAGGACGGTCGTAGCGTCGCGGGATCGCACTGTCTGCTGGCTCTCGGGTCCATCCCCAACACCGCCGACCTGGGCCTGGCCGAGGCGGGCGTCGAGACGGATCGGGGTGGCTTCATCGCTGTCGACCGCGTGTCGCGAACGTCCGCGCGCGGGGTCTATGCCGCCGGCGACTGCACCGGTGTTCTCATGCTGGCGTCCGTCGCCGCGATGCAGGGCCGCATCGCCATGTGGCACTTCCTCGGCGACAGCGTGCACCCGATCGACCTGCAGCGCGTGGCGTCGAACGTCTTCACCGCGCCCGAGATCGCGACGGTCGGGTATTCGCAGAAGGCCATCGACGCCGGGGAGATCGAGGCGGAGTCGGTGATGCTGCCGCTCGCCAGCAATCCGCGCGCCAAGATGCAGGGCGTCCACGACGGCTTCGTGAAGATCTTCTGCAGGCCGGGCACCCGCATCGTCGTAGGCGGGGTGGTGGTCGGCCCCCGTGCGAGCGAGCTGATCCATCCGCTGTCCGTGGCGGTGAACCAGAATCTGACCGCGGACGAGCTCGCCCACGCGTTCACGATCTATCCCTCGATGAGCGGCTCCGTCGCGGAGGCCGCGCGCCGCCTGCACCACTGAGCCCGCGGCCGCGAAAAACCGAAAATTACATTCTTGGAATTAAAGAATTACTCCATTGTAATTAAAAGCAATTCCCGAATTCTGCTTTGTTTCTCTTGTTTACACGCATATTCTCTTGTCCCGCTAGTCACATTTGTCACAGCGATCAGGAGACCTCATGGGCCGCCGTCCACTGCTGCGTGCGCGCCGCGCGATTGCCGCGCTGCTCGCGGTGGTCGCCGCGACCGCAGGCACCCTCGGCGTAGCCGCCATCGCCCCGGCCAACGCGAACGTGGCCGTGCACGAGGTGTACACGATTCCGACCTCGGGAACCTCCGCCGGTGACGTCACGATCCTGTGGCGCGGAAACGGCCATGGTCACGGTCTCTCCCAATACGGAGCCCAGGCGGCCGCCCAGAAGGGGCTGACCTTCGCCCAGATCCTGGCGTTCTACTACCCCGGAACCACGCGCTCCACCGCGGCGGGCAGCATTCGGGTGCGCTTGAGCGCCGCGCCACGCGACAGCCTCCAGGTCGCCCCGACCAGCTCGTTGACGGTCGTGGACACGGGCAACGGGAACGTCGCCTCCAAGCTGCCGACCACCATCGGTGGGGTGGCCGTGAGCCAGTGGCGCTTAGGCGTCAACGCCCAGGGCAAGACGCTGGTCTCCTATCTCCAGTCGACCTGGAAGGCCTACAAGACGCTGGTCGGCGACGGGAAGTTCGTGGACAGCAGCCTGGGCTACGTCACGTTGCTCAATCCGTCGACCAAGAAGTACCGCGGCGCGCTGTTGGCCGCATCCTCGGTGCCCGGCGACCTGCACCGCTACACCGTCAACGTGGTCGGTATCGAGCCGTACGTCGAGGGCGTGGTGCCCTCGGAGATGTCGCCCTCGTGGCCCGCGGCCGCGCTGCAGTCGCAGGCGGTTGCCGCGCGCACCTACGCCCTCTTCGAGCGGACGGCGCACAGCGGGAACTACTACGACATCTGCGACACCACGATGTGCCAGGTCTATGGCGGCATGGCGGCCACCAACCCGCTGAGCACCCAGGCCGTCGCCGCGACCAAGGGCGTCTATCTGGCCTACGGGGGCAAGGCCGCCTTCACCCAGTTCTCGGCGTCGAACGGCGGTTGGGAGTCCGCGGGCGGGTTCCCCTACCTCCCGTCCAAGGCCGACCCCTACACCCCGACCGCGGAGCAGATCTACGGTCGCAGCTACTCCTGGTCGAAGCCGAACACTCCGGTGGCGCCGCTGCAACGGGCGTTTCCGTCCGTCGGCACCGTCAGGTCGGTGACGATCACCAGCCGCGAGGGAGGCACGGGAGCCGTCTGGCAGGGCCGCGTGATGTCGCTGGTCGTCGCTGGAACCCAGGGCTCCGTCACGATCTCCGGGAACACGTTCGCCACCATCTTCGGGCTCTCCAGCACCTGGTTCACGCTGCAGGTGGCGGCTCCGCCGCTGGCCAAGCCGACGACCTACGCGGTCGGCGCCCACGTGAAGCCCGGGTGGACCGCCAGTCTGGGGCAGCCGATCGGCCCCGAGGTCCAGGCGACCGTCGGCGGCGTCACGGGCTACTACCAGCGATTCCCGAAGGGCTACGCGCTCGCCAACTCCAAGTTCGGCACGTTCCGGCTGAACGGCTCCATCCTGCAGCGGTGGTCGCCCGCCGGGCAGGGCTGGCCGACCAGCGCCATGACCAGTCAGACCGCCTTCGGCGTCCAGGGCTGGACCCAGCACTTCCAGTCCGGCCGGGCGATCATCGCCTCCTCCTACGGAGCGTTCACGTCGGCCGGCTCGATCCTGCTCGCCTGGCGACCCGCGGTGCGCGGGTGGCCCACCACCAATCTGACCTCCGCCACCGTGCGGGGCCGTGCCGGTTGGCTGCAGACGTTCCGCAAGGGTTCCAGCGGGTCGGATTTCGCATTCGCACCCAAGCCCAGCGGTGCCGTCGTATGGTCGAACGGTTCCCCCGCCTAATCCGCTTGTTCTGGAGTGATTCCCCTGTTCTCCAAGCTGGTTGTCGCAGCCCTTGCCGCCGTCTCCATCGTCGGGGTGACCGCGCCTCGTCCCGCCGATGCCGCCCCTCTCGTCGGTCCGCACGCCCCCGGGCACGAGGCACTGCCGACGCCGTCCGCCGACGCCAAGACGCACGGGGTCCAACCGGGCAACGCGAGCATGAACTGGCAGCAGTCGGGCGCGACCGTGGTGCCGACGACGACCGCTGTTCGGCCGGCCGGCATCTCCGCAGCGGCCACGGCGACGACCTTGACGCG
>JBQCJL010000362.1:0-3070 GCA_051952795.1 Marmoricola sp. | reverse complement strand
CGGGCGGTCGGCCGGGCGGCCCTCGCGTGGACCCATCTCCTCTACCACCACGGCGATCGAGTGCGGCAGCTCGTCGCGCACACCCTCCAGCGCGGCCTCGCGAATCAGCTCCGCCGCGAGGATCTCCTCAGGGGCGTCGGTCAGGTCGCCGTCCGGATAGAGCGGCGGGCCCTCCGGCATCTGCGCCACCAGGAGGTCTGCCAGGAGCGAGACCTGGTCACCGGAGACGGCGGAGACGGGCACGATGTCGGCCCAGTCGGTGTTGGTCGCACGACCGAGCTCGGCGATCGCGAGGAGGTGCGCGCCCAGTTGCTCCTTGGAGACGAGGTCGGTCTTGGTGGCCACCGCGACCTTCACGCTGCGGCGCACCTTGGCGAGCTCGGAGACGATGAAGCGGTCACCCGGTCCGGGCTTCTGGTCGGCCGGGAAGCAGACCGCCACGACATCCACCTCGGACCAGGTCGCCTTGACCAGATCGTTGAGCCGCTCGCCCAAGAGGGTGCGGGGGCGGTGGAGACCAGGTGTGTCGACGAGGATCAGCTGCGCATCCGGCCGGTGGACGATGCCCCGCACGACGGTCCGCGTCGTCTGCGGTCGCGAGGAGGTGATCGCCACCTTGGTGCCGACGAGCGCGTTGGTCAGCGTCGACTTGCCCGCGTTCGGGCGGCCGACGAAGCAGGCGAAGCCACTGCGGAACTCAGCCACGGCTAGCCTCCTCGTCGTACTGGGCCCAGATCTGCTCGTCGCTGAGCCCTTGCGCCTTGCCGCGCCGATAGATCGGGCCGGGGTCCACCGCTCGACTCTGCCGAGCACGGGTGTTGCTCCAGTAGCCCATCAGGTCCTGGCGGCTGGCGTCCCACCCCAGGTCGCGGCGGACGTGGCGGCGGATCTGACGCATCTGGGCGGACTCACCGGCCATCCAGAAATATCCGCTCCCCTCCGGCCAGGTGAACTGCTCGACGAACGTGGCCAGCTCGACGTCACCGGGAAGCCACGAGATGCCGTCCGCATAGCCGTCGATGGGCCCATCCGGGCTGGAGATGAACGCCTGCACGGGCTGCGCGCTGTTCTCGAGGATGCGAGCGATCGCCGGGAGCGCGGTCAGGTCACCGAGGAGGACGATCCACGATGCGTCCGCCGCGGGAAGATACGAGCCCTTCGGCTCGGAGACCGACACCACGTCACCGACACAGTCCGTCAGCGCCCATTCGGTGACCAGACCCTCGTCGTGGACCACGATGTCGAGGGTGAGCTCGCTGCCGTTCCAGGACCGCACCGTGTAGTACCGCGACTGGAACTGGCCCGGCACGACGAGCGCGACCCATTCGTCGGGTATGCCGGTGCTGCGGAAAGCGCCGAGCCCCGCGCCGCCCAGGACGATCCGGACCAGGTGATCGGAGAGTGGAGTCCGGCTGCGGACCTCCGCCTCGACGAAGCCGGGGCGTGTGCTCACGCCACCACCGTCGCCAGCGTGGCGCTGATCGCACCGCTCGCCGAGCCGAGGTGGACCGGCACACCCGCGCCGGCGAACTCGGCGAGGGCGGCGTGGTCTGCGGCGGCCAGCTCGGTGGCTCCCAGCACGACGAGGGCCTCCACTCCCTTGGCACCACTCGAGGCAGCCATCGCTAAGCAGCCGGCCACCGCACTCACGCGCAGGGACGGAAGATCGAGGGTGGCCGACGCGTAGGTCCGGCCATCGAGGTCGCGCAGCGCGGCGCCTTGCTCGGCGCCTGTGCGGGCCTTGGTCGCCCGAGCGAGCACGACCAGCTTGGCGTCCTCGGCGGACAGGTCAGCGGGAGTCGTCACAGCGACGAGTCTAGAGATTCCTCGCGCGCCAGTGCCGTCACCAGCACGGTCGCGATCTTCTTGCGACGACCGGCTAGGCCCTCGGCCTGGAAGCGAAGTCCGGCGACCTCCACCTCGGCGCCTGGAATCGGCACCTTGCCCAGGTGCTTGGCCATCAGGCCTCCGACCGAATCCACATCCTCGACGTCGTCCTCCGTGAGGTGGCCCCCGATCAGAGCCCGCAGGTCGTCGACGGGGAAACGACTCGGCACCCGGACGCTGCCGTCCTTCAGTCGCTCCACCGCCACCTCGGAGCCGTCGAACTCGTCGGTGATCTCGCCGACGATCTCCTCGAGCACGTCCTCGATGGTCACCAGGCCAGCGGTGCCGCCGTACTCGTCGACCACCACGGCGATGTGGCGCCGGACCGTCTGCATGTCCCGCAGCAGATCGTCGACCGGCTTGGAGTCGGGCACGTAGAGCACCGGCCGCATGACGGAGTCCACGTGCTCGGTGGTCTGGGCGTCCGCGCGATCGAAGACGCGCTTGGACACGTCCTTGAGGTACGCGAAGCCCACGATGTCGTCGAGGCTCTCGCCGATCACGGGAACGCGCGAGTACCCCGAGCGCAGGAACAGGGACATCGCCTGCCGCAGCGTCTTGGTCCGCTCGATGAAGACCACGTCGGTACGCGGCACCATCACCTCGCGCACCATGGTGTCGCCCAACTCGAAGACCGAGTGGATCATCGCGCGCTCGTCCGACTCGATCACGTTCGACTTCTCCGCGAGGTCGACCAGCTCGCGCAGCTCGGCCTCCGAGGCGAACGTCCCCGGAGCAGCCCGGCCGAAGGTGAGCGCCGAGCCCAGCCAGAGGAGGACACGCGAGACGGGTCCGAGCACGCTGGTCAGCATCCACACCGGAGTCGCGGCATAGAGGGCCACCGACTCGGCGTAGTCCCGCCCCAGGGCGCGCGGCGCCGCATCGACCAGGACGTAGGAGGCGGAGCCGCTCACCAGCACGACGAGCACCACCAGCCAGGGCCGGTGATCCCAGGCATCGAAGACGGCGATGGCCAGCAGCACTACCGCGGCGACCTGCGCCAAGGTGCGGACGAAGACGACGGTATCCAGGTACCGCTCCCTGGACTCCAGCAGCTGGAGCAGCCGATCGGCCCCGGACCGACCTCCGTGCAGCAGTTCCTCCGCGCGCGCCCGACTGGCCGAGACCAGAGCACCCTCGACGGCGCTCAGCACGCCCGCGGTGACCGCGAGGATCACCAGGA
>JBQCJL010000361.1:0-4827 GCA_051952795.1 Marmoricola sp. | reverse complement strand
CCCGCGACCAGGGCCCCGTGAAGCGCTTCGTGCGGGATTGGGTCGATGCCCGGGTCTCGCTGCTGGAGTTCATCATTCCGCTGGCCGTCATCATGATCATCCTCGGCTTCTCCCGCCAGCAGGGCCTGCGCAACCTCGCGGCGATCCTCGAGCTCTTCATCATGCTGATGCTGGTGGTCGAGGGCAGCTGGATCGCCTTCCGGCTGCGACGCGCGGTGCAGACCCAGTTCCCCGGCGACCGCACCAAGCGGTTGACCTCCTACGCGATCATGCGGGCGATGAACGTCCGCTTCCTGCGTATGCCCAAGCCTCAGGTGGGCCCGGGCGGCAAGCCGAAGAACCCGCGCTAGGCCTCGAGCGACATCGGTCCGTAGACCTCGCGGTCGCCCTCCAGCAGCGTGACCGCGAGAACGCCGTCCTCGGCGAGGTCGGACCAGAACTCACCGACCCACGACTCGGCGTCCGAGCGCGTCGGGAAGCGCGGAACCTCCACGCTCGTGCTGACCTCGCCGTCGGCGCCCTCGCACCGCCACCACCAGGGTCCGTCCGCGGACCGTGCTGCCTCGACCATCACTACCCCCGGATGTCCGTCGTCACGAACGGCGGCTTGACCACCTTGAACGTCTCGCGGCGACCGCGAATATCGACGGCGACGGTGTCGCCGACCTTCACACCTCGATCGATCAGTGCGAGCGCGATGCCCTGCCGCAGCGTCGGCGAGAAGGTTCCCGAGGTGACCTCGCCGATCACCGAGCCCTCGTCGTCGCAGACCTCCATATGCGCGCGGGGAATGCCGCGGCCCTCGGCGGCGAGGCCGCGCAGGAGCCGGGGGGCGCCCTCGGCGCGCTGCGCCACCAGAACGTCGCGTCCCCAGAACGCCTGCTTGTCCCACCCGACCGCCCAGGACACTCCGCCCATCAGCGGAGTGATCGAGGGGCTGAGGTCCTGCCCGTGCAGCGGATATCCCATCTCGGTGCGGAGGGTGTCGCGGGCACCCAGACCGCAGGGCTTGATGTCGCGGTCGGCCCCGGCCTCGAAGATGGACTTCCACAGCGCAGCGGCGACGTCGGAGGGCGCGATCAGCTCGTAGCCGCGCTCGCCGGTGTAACCCGTGCGGCACACGACGACCTCACTGCCCTCGAAGGGGTGCGTGGCGAAGGACATGTACTCGTGGCCCGTGGGAAATCCCATGCCCTGCAGGACCTCGTCACTGTGCGGACCCTGCACCGCCAGCACCACGAAGTCGGCGTGATGATTGGTGATCGCGATGTCCTCGGGGGCGGCGGCGCGCAGGCGACGCTCGATCTCCGAGCAGTTGGCCGCATTGGGAACGACCAGAACGTCGTCGTCGGCGCGCAGGTACACGATGATGTCGTCGACGACGCCACCCGTCTCCTCATCGCAGGCCAGCGTGTACTGGGCCTTCCCGGCATGGATGCGCCCGAGATCGTTGGTGAAGGTCCGGTTGATGAAGTCAGCAGCACCTGGGCCACTGACGACGAGCTTGCCGAGGTGACTGACGTCGAAGACGCCGACGCTCGTTCGCACCGCGGCGTGCTCCTTGAGAACGCCCTCGTACTCCAGCGGCATGTCCCAGCCGCCGAATTCGGAGAACTTCGCACCGAGGGAAGCGTGCACGTCGTAGAGGGCAGTGTGCAGGGCCATGCATCCGAACCTACCGCTGCCCGTCGGGGCGGTGCGCATAGCATGCCCGTGATGACGAACTACACGCTTCGCAAGGGCAATCCCGCGACCACCAAGACCGATGCCGTCGTGGTCGCCGTCGGCCGGGGACCCCAGGGAGACGCCGTGCTGGCGCCCGGCGGAGAGACCATCGCCCAGGCGTACGGGCGTCGCCTGCATCCCATGCTCGCGGCCGCCGGGTTCACCGGCAACGCCGGCGAGACGCTCCGACTGCCCACTGCGGGCGTCCTTCGCGCCGCCCACCTGATCCTCGTCGGCATCGGCGACCTCGACGCGCTCACGCCGCTGGCGATCCAGCGGGCAGCCGGCACGGCGGCTCGCAACGTCGCCGCGGCCAGCTCGGTCGCCCTCGCCCTCCCCGCCCGTACGCCGGAGGAGGTCACCGCGGCAGTCTCGGGCTTCGCCTCCGGTTCCTACCGGTTCACCAAGGTGGGCAAGCCGCCCGCCCCGGCGTTGGCCGACGTCATCGTGGTCACCGAGACCGCGCGCCGGGCCGAGATGATCACCGCCTTCGAGAACAGCCGCCTCCTCGAGGAAGCAGCCGACCAGGCGCGCGATTGGACCAACACACCGCCCAACCTGCTGACGCCGGAGATCTTCGCCACCGAGGCCGCCGCGTGGGTCGGCAAGGCGGATGTCGCCGCGGAGATCGTCGAGCCCGACGAGCTGGCTCGCCTCGGATGCGGCGGAATCCTCGGAGTGGGCCAGGCCGCTGCCAACACCCCACGACTGCTCCGGACGTCGTGGAGCCACCCCGAACCGAAGGCGCGCATCGCCCTGGTGGGCAAGGGCATCACCTACGACTCGGGCGGCCTCACGATCAAGCCCGGCTCGAGCATGGCCACGATGAAGTACGACATGGCTGGGGCCGCCGCCGTCATCGCGGCGGCTCGGGTGATCGCCTCCCTCGACCTCCCGGTAGACCTGCGCGCCTACGCGCCGATGGCCGAGAACGCGGTCTCCGGCAGCGCGATGCGGCCCGGCGACGTGATCACCATCCGCGACGGGCAGACCGTCGAGATCGCCAACACCGATGCCGAAGGCCGCTTGATCCTGGCCGATGCGCTATCGCTGGCGACCGAGGACGAGCCGGATCTCATCCTCGAGATCTCGACTCTGACCGGGCCCTGCATCGTCGCTCTGGGCGATCGCATCGCGGGGCTGTTCGGCACCGACGACGCCGTGGCCACCGTCGAGAACGCGGCTGATCGTGCACGCGAGCTCGTCTGGCGGCTTCCCATTCCCGAGACGACGGTGACCAAGGTGAGGTCGGGATCGACCCTGGCCGACCTGCTGCAGCACGACTGGGTGCGCTGGGGCTCGGCCTCCTATGCCGCCGCCTTCCTCAGCCAGTTCGTCGGCGAGGTGCCCTTCGCGCATCTCGACATCGCGGGGCCGGCTTGGAACGGCAAGGCTCCCTGGGGCGATCAGCCCGCCGGAGCGACCGGATTCGGCGTGCGGACGCTGGTCGAGACGGTCGCGGCCTCGGTCTCCAACGACTGATCAGAGGCTGTCCGGGATCTCCGGATGCCGCTGGCGACGGTTGTAGTCCCGCATCCGCTGGGGAACGCCCACGACGGCCGCGTCGTAGGACGGGACGCCATGGCGGTTCGCGAAGTCATGCGCCCAGGCGACGCTCGGTACGGCGCGACGCGTCCACTCGCCGTCATGGGCTACCAACAGGAGTGTCACCGGCGTGACCGTGGTGCGCGGTTCGATGAAGCCCTCGACGCCCCGCCGGCTCGTGATGAAGCGCTCGAGGTGCTCGACGATGGCCCGGCTCGCCGGGCCCGTCGGGGCGACAGAACTGTTCCCCGCGCGCTGCGCGCGACGCCGCCATGACCAAGCCATGGGGCAAGTCTGCAGGATCCGGGGCGCGGGAGTGCCGAGTTACCGCCCAGTTGCCGACGTGCGCGTCGGAGCGCTGGACACGTCCGCTTAGATAGTCCCTAGATGACGTGACCGCTTCGCGCGGCCATCACACGCAACAACTCGAGAGGTTGCCCATGTCCACTCCGGTCGCTCTTCCCGCACTCGGCGAGTCTGTTACTGAGGGCACCGTCACGAGATGGCTCAAGCAGGTCGGCGACACGGTCGCCGTCGACGAGCCGCTGCTGGAGGTCTCGACGGACAAGGTCGACACGGAGATTCCGTCGCCCGTCGCTGGCACCCTGCTCGAGATCAAGGTCTCCACCGACGAGACCGTCGAGGTCGGCAGCGTGCTGGCCATCATCGGCGGCGCCGACGAGGCCGATTCGTCCGCATCCGCGCCCGCGGAGTCCGAGCCCGCCGCAGAGCCCGAGCCCGAGCCGGCTGCCGAGCCCGACGAGGCTGCGGAAGCGCCGGCGTCCGAGTCCGCACCGGAGCCTGCGACTCCCGCTCCCTCGTCGTCCGGAGCCTCCGCGTCCGGCACGTCGGTCACGCTGCCCGCACTGGGAGAGTCCGTGACGGAGGGCACCGTCACGCGCTGGCTCAAGAACGTGGGCGACGACGTCGCCGTCGACGAGCCGCTGCTCGAGGTGTCCACCGACAAGGTCGACACCGAGATCCCCTCGCCGGTCGCCGGCACGCTCCTGGAGATCAAGGTCAACGCCGACGAGACCGTCGAGGTCGGCACCGAGCTGGCCGTGATCGGAAGCGGCGCACCGGCCGCCTCCGAGCCTGAGCCCGCGTCCGCTCCGGCCGAGCCGAAGGATGCCAGCGAGTCGGCTCCCGCTCCGGCAGCGCCGCCGGCACCCCCTGCTCCCCCGGCCGCATCACCGGAGCCGACCCCCGAACCGACGCCTGAGCCGACCCCCGAGCCTGCGTCGGCGCCCGCGGCATCCGCGCCGGCCGGCTCCGACGACGGTCCCTCCTACGTCACTCCCCTCGTCCGCAAGATGGCCGCCGAGAAGGGCGTGGACCTCGCCTCGATCACCGGTACCGGCGTGGGCGGCCGGATCCGCAAGCAGGACGTTCTGGCCGCGGCCGAGGCCAAGGCGGCACCCGCTCCGGCGGCAGCCGCAGCGGCCCCGGCTCAGGCATCGTCCTCGGCTTCGCCGTCGCCACTGCGCGGCACCACCGAAAAGGTCAGCCGCCTGCGCAAGGTGATCGCCGAGCGCATGACGGAGTCGCTGCACATCT
>JBQCJL010000360.1:0-2052 GCA_051952795.1 Marmoricola sp. | reverse complement strand
CGGGCGTGCGGTCGCGCGGGTGAGGCGGTAGTGGAGGACGGCGGCGATGTCGTCGGCGTCGCCGAAGTCGCGTGCCTGGACCAGGCGTAGCAGCAGGGTCTCGACATCGTGCTGGTTCGCTTCCGCTCGTCGGAGCTCGGCGGTCAGGGCGCCGAAGGCGGGTGAGAAGGTCGGGCCGGTCGCGGTCTTCGATCCGCAGCACCTGGCCGAAGGCATGCCCGCAGGGCTGCGCTGGTCGCCGATCCGGGGATGCGAGGACCCCCTGACCGCGATGATCCGCGCGACCGGGCTCGCCGCCAGCACCGGCCTCTCCGCCGGCGGGGTCGAAGGCGGCGGGTTCTGGGAAGGCAAGACCCGCACCGCCCTCCAAGCACTGCTGCACGCCGCGGCCCTGGATCGGCGCGGGCCGGCCGAGCTGTTCCGCTGGACCCTCGACCCGGCAGCCGCCGCCGACGCGGTGGCGATCCTCACCGCGAGCCCGCGCGCCGCAGTCGGATGGGCGGACTCCTTGCAGGCCATGATCGACTCCGACCCCCGCACCCGCGACTCGATCTGGCAAGGCGTCTCACTCGCCCTGGCCGCGCTCGCGGACCCGCGCGTCCTCGACGCCGTGAACCCTCGCGAGGGCGAGGACTTCGACCCCGAATCCTTCCTGCGGGCCAAGGGAACGCTCTACCTGCTGGCGACCGGCGCCGGGGCGAACAACTCCGCGGCCCTGGTCGCGGCGTTCGTGGAAGACGTCGTGGAGGCCGCCCGGCGCATGGCCGCCCGCAGCCCCGGCGCGCGTCTCGACCCGCCCGTGCTGCTCTCGCTCGATGAGGTCGGCAACCTTGCACCCCTGCCCTCGCTGCCGACCCTCATGGCCGAGGGAGGAGGAACCGGGATCACAACCATGCCCGTGCTCCAGTCCCTCGCCCAGGCCAGGGAGAAGTGGTCGGAGAACGCGGCCGGCGCGATCTGGGACGCCTCGATCGTCAAGATCATCCTCGGGGGCGCCTCCAACTCGAAAGACCTCCACGACCTCACGACCTTGATTGGGGAACGCGACGAGGTGACCGACTCCACCACTATCGGAGACCACGGCTCCCGCTCCGCATAGCGGTCGATCCGCAGGGTGCCGATCATGCCGCCCGACGCCATCAGAACCCTCCCGTTCGGGACCGCGCTCGTACTGCTGCGCAGCGCGCCGCCCATCGTCACCCGGATGCGGACCTGGAGCAGCCGACCCGACGCCGCCCAGCTCCGCACCGACCGGGCCGGCATCGAAGCCCAGCTCAGCCACCGCCCATTAGAGGCCCGCCGGAGACCGCCGGAGCACCTGCCTGTCAGAGCGGCCCCGACCAGGGGCCGCCGCTGAGGCCAGGAGGTCACGATGGCGATCCGCACCTACCAGTCCTTCTCTGGGTACGTCGCGAGCGAGCCGAGCACGGCGCCGACCCGTGACGGGACCCCGAGGTTCTACGCCCGTGCCGGGCAGCGGCAGGGCCGGCGCGAGCCGGACGGCACCTTCACGAGCCTGCCGACCCAGTACTTGCCGATCATCGCCCTCGGCGACGCCGCCGAGGACGCCGCGACACTGCTGTCCAAGGGCGACAACTTCACCGCGGAGGGCCGCATCCGCCAGGTCCGCTACGAGAAGGACGGCAAGACGATCGAGGGCGAGGAGTTCGAGGTCTGGAAGATCGGCCGGCGCCCCAGCGATGCGGAGCGGACCAGCCCAGCCGAGCGCGGGCTCACGGCGGAGAGCCCCGCGCGGGAGCAGGGCCGCAGCCGCGACGTCCCGCCGGAGTTCGCCACTTCCCGCGCCCCGGGGCAGCAACCGCCGATGTCGTCCCCGGCGATGTGAGGCGAGGACGATGACCGACGACATCACGCCGAACCCCACGGAGCCCGCCGAGCCGGCCGACGACATCGAGGACGCGCTCGACGGGCCGCTGATCCCCGAGCCGCCGCACCCGATCAACTGGAACCTCCTCACCAGCGACGAGGCCGAGACCGAGTGGCTGGAGCTCAACGCCTGGGTGAACTGGCTCCGCAGAACCTACGGGCTCC
>JBQCJL010000359.1:0-5403 GCA_051952795.1 Marmoricola sp. | reverse complement strand
GGCGCGTTCGTCGACTACGCCCTGTGCGCCGGTCAGCAGGCGGCTCCGACCCTGGGCTACTCGCCGCTTCCGATCAACCTGGTGCAGGCCGGTCTGGCCCAGGTCAAGAAGATCCCCGGCGCGGTGGTCAAGAACATCAACATCCAGACCTGCCACAACCCGACGTTCAGCACGACCGGAGCGAACACGCTCGCGGTGGACGCGCTCTATCCCGACCTGTGCGACAAGCGCGGCGCCTCGGTGACCTGCGCCTACGGAACGCCGGTCCGGGGATCGAAGTCCGCCAGCGGTGCCGGTCAGGGCGACAACAACGTCGTCGGCAACCACTCGAGCGGCACCACCTCGGGCGGCGGATCGGCCAGTCCGATCACGAGCAACTCCCCGGGCGGCTCGTCGGTCCCCGGTGGCGGCACGGCGGGGAGCAACGCCACCGGCAGCGGTGGTGGCGGGGTCCGGTGGTTGCCCAACCCCGATGGCAAGACGAGCTGTGACCAGGACACCGGTCAGTGCACCACGCTCGGTGCCACCCCGGTCCAGGTAGCGGCCAACGTCGACTCCGGCTTCTCCGAGATCGCTGTCTGGATCGCGCTCGCCGGTCTCTTCCTGTTGATCGTCGCTCCGCCCGCTGTGGTCCTGCTGAACCGGAACAAGCACTGATGGGCACGGTCTGGTTCCTGCGGGGATGGCGGAAGTACGTAGCCGCCGTCCTGCTGGTCGCCGACCTCGGCGTCGGTGGCTTCTCGGCGGCGATGGCGGTCACCGCCTCCTCGGCCGCGCCCACCACCTCGAGTGGAGTGACCGTGAGCTGGACCGACAGCCGGCACGTCTACGACCCGGCCTACACGGACGCGGCGAACCTCGACCCGAGCGACAAGAACCAGCCGCTGTTCAAGAACCTGAAGGTCACCGTGTCGCAGACGCGCGACCTCACCGATCAGGGACTGCAGGTCTCGTGGAGTGGCGGCGTGCCCACCGGTGGTCGCGGTGCTCCATCCAACTACATGCAGATCATGCAGTGCTGGGGGAGCGCGGGCGCCTCGGGCCCGACGCCGCAGCAGTGTCAGTGGGGTGTGCCGAACTCCTCGATCGCCGCGCAGATGGGCCTCGCCGCCGCGTCGCGCGATCTCCTCGAGGGTTCCATCGCCGACCCCAAGCAGCTGCCCAACGGCACCTGCATTCCCGGCTACACCCACGCTCAGTTCGGTCAGCGTCCCGGCTGCACGGTCCCCTTCTGGTCCATCACCGACCCCAACAAGACATCGCTGGGCTGGACCAATGACCAGTACAACCTGCCGCCCTACGGCGCCGCGCAGTCCAACGAGGTCTCCTACGCCCGGACCGCATCGGACGGCACCGGCCAAGACATCTTCAACCTGCAGAGCGCCCTGTCCGCGCCCTACCTCGGATGCGGCAACGCCGCGCAGGCCGCCGCTGGCAAGACCTGCTGGTTGGTCGTCGTTCCCCGCGGCGAGTACGACCTGAACGGCGACCAGGCCTCGCAGCAGGACCAGAGCGGCCCCTATGGCGCGAACTACAACTACGTCGCCGGATCGCCGCTGTCCGCGAGCGCCTGGCAGAACCGCATCCAGATCCAGCTGCACTTCTCGCCGATCGGCGCGAGCTGCCAGCTCGGCGCGACCGCCGTACGCACCGCCGGGACCGAGCTCATCTCGGGCGCCTTCAGCTCCTGGCAGGCAGCGCTCTGCAGCCAGGGCACGACGTTCGGCTACTCCGAGGTCACCGACGGCCATGCCCGCACGGCCCTGGGCAGCGGCGGCACCGCGATGAACTTCATGGTCGATCCGCCCGACTCCTCGACGGCGCCGGGCGCCACCATCAAGTACGCGCCGGTAGCGTCCTCGGCGTTGGTCTTCAGCTACTTGATCGACAAGAACTACACGCAGGACAAGGCCAATCCCGACCTCGGAGCCAACGGAACCTTGGTCACCAACCTGCGCCTGACACCGCTGATCGTGGCCAAGCTGCTCACGCAGTCCTATCGCGCGGACACGCCCGGCGATGGCAAGGGCGCGGGCGCCACCGTGCCCGCCTCCAACCCGGACAGCCTGCTGCAGGACCCCGACTTCCTGCAGCTCAACCCGGAGTTCAAGTACTTCTACCCGACCCAGATCCCCGACGGTCTGATCGTGCCCTTCGGCGACTCGGACGCGGCCACCAAGCTGTGGGCCTGGCTCCAGTCCGACCCGGCCGCGAAGAGCTTCCTTGCCGGCAACCCGGTCAACGGCGCCACCATCAACAGCGCCTACAAGGACCTCAATCTGAGCAGCGGGACGATCAACTCGTTCCCCAAGAACGACCAGTCCACCTACCGCACCGGCGACTGGCCGGCGCCGGGCTTCGGAACCCTCGACATGCGCCCGTACGCCGCCGACTTCGCGGATGCCGCCTTCCGGACCGTGACGGCCAACGCGGGCAAGAAGACGAACTGGGACGTCACGCTGACGCCCCCGCAGGCCACGAGCGTGGGTCCGCAGGTTCCCGGGAACCGGTTCGAGATCGCGGTCACCACGTCGGAGGCGGCGTCCCTCTATGGGCTTCCGACCGCCGCGCTCGTGAACTCGCCTTCGGACACCTCATCCGGTGTGACCGCCACGCAGAGCGCGATGGCTCAGGGCATCGCGGGTGCCGCGGGCGGCTATCCGCTGACGATGAGGACCTATGCCGCCGTCAACGTCTGCACCACCAGCCTGCCGGACCTTGCCGCGGACGCGAAGTTCCTCGACTACGCGGCGGGTGCCGGCCAGTCCTCCGGCACGGCCCTGGGCCAATTGCCCCTGGGATACCTGCCCTTGGGCTCCTCGGACACCGGTCAGGCATCGGCGATGGCGGCAGCCCTGCGCGCTGAGGTCAAGTCGCCGCAGTGCGCGTCGCATCGAAAGTCGACCGGCTTCAACGGCGGCGGTGGTGGCGGACTCGGCAGTGGTACCGGCGCAGGCGGTACCGGTGGCACGACCGGCTTCAACGGCGGCGGCTCGACGCCGGTGGGCGGATCCGCCGGAGCCGTCGGCGGCGGAAAGGCCGCCGCGGCAGGTGCGGCTCCGTCCACGGCACTAGCCGGATCGATCACGCCGACCGCTGATGTGACCCCGGCGGGCCAGTACGCACTGCTCGCGGCTCTGTGCTTCTTCGTGCCGTGTGCGATCGCGGGTCCCTCGTTGCTCCTTGCCGGGCGGAGCCGAACCTGATGATCCCCGCCGGTTCACGACATGTTCATGCAATACCTCCCGGCCGTCTCCAGGGCACTCCTAGCGTGCGAGGCGCTGATCCCCGATCGCGGGTGAACAGCGCTCCTCACGAAAGGAACATCTCGATGAAGGTGACCACCTTCGGCAAGGCCGGCCTCAGCCTTGCCACGGCCGCCACTCTGACGCTGGGCCTCGGCGTCACGGCTGCCAACGCCTCGGGAACGCCGCTGACGGCCTCCCAAGAAGACCCCACCACGAGCACGTACCTCGGCGGCGCCGGCATCGGCCAGCACACCCTCGTCGGCACCGGCTCGGACACGATCCAAGATGTCGAGTACGGCATCGCCCAGGACCTCGGCACCTACACCGGCCCTGATGGCACCACCCAGTACGCGAACATCGCCTCCTGGACCGCCACCGGCACCACCGCGATGTCCTACCGCAGCGGCGGCCACCCGGCTGTTGCCACCGCTCACCCGAACGGCTCGGGCGCCGGCTTCACGACGCTCAAGGAGTCCCTCGGCGTCATCGCAACCGGCGTCGACGGCGTTGCCGCCGGCGATGTGGACTACTCGCGCGCCTCGGGCTTCCAGGGCAACGAGCAGCTCAATCAGACCGGCGTGGTCACCGAGATCCCGTTCGCGATCGACGCGATCAGCTTCGCGGCTCCGGCCAACAGCCCGTTCCTCAAGACCAACGGCGGCGCCGGCCTCAAGCTCGCCGACCTGGCCGACATCTACGCGGGCGTCGACAAGTACATCGACACCACCACCGGCGCGCTGTCCGCGACGGCGGCCGCCGGGACCGAGCCGATCCAGGCCTTCCTGCCGAAGCCGGGCTCGGGTAGCCGCCAGTTCTTCCTGCAGCAGCTGAACAAGGTCAACTCCGCGGTCCCGATCGGCTCCGACAAGGGTGACACCGAGTTCCCGGCCAGCTACCCGGGTACCACCTCGCCCTACATCGGCTCGCAGATGCCGGACGGAACCAGCCAGGTCGTCGAGCACGACGCGACCGTTCTCACCTCGGCGCCCGCCGGTGTCGCGGCGATCGCTCCGTTCTCGGCCGCCAAGTTCATCGGCTACCACAACGGCAAGATCGCCGACCCGGACACGGGCAAGGTCGCCGGCACGGACTACGTCCTGGTTCCGTTCGACTCGGCTTCGGGTGCGGTCCTCCCGTACACGGGCGACGCCTCGACCACCGCTGCGCTCGCTCCCAACCCGGCCTACAAGGCCCAGGGCGCCGAGGGCAACGGCAAGGTCTACCGCGAGGTCTTCAACATCATCCCGACCGCGGCGGTCAAGAACCCGAACGCCAACGTGAAGTACCGGGCGCTCTACGACACGTTCGTCGGCCCGTACTCCAAGTTCTGCGCCGACACGGCCACCATCGAGGCCTACGGTTTCGCGGCCGACAGCAACTGCGGTAACGCGACCCGCACGGCTAACGCCGGCGGCAGCGACACCTCGAGCGGCTACTCGACCTCGACCGTCACGGTGAGCAACACGCCTGCCGTGGCCGGCAAGTCGACCGTGGTGACGGCTTCGGTTCAGTCGGTCAGCAACGGCGGCGGCTCCGTGACGATCACCGTCAACGGCCACGAGTACACCGGCTCGATCCCCGCGGGCTCGACCTCGGTGAACTTCACGGTGCCGACTCCGGCGGCGGGCTCGATCGCCTACGGCGGCGGCGCGAACGACGGCTTCACCCCGAACCTCGCGGGCGTCGCCTCGGCTCCGGTTCCGACTGGCACCATCACGGTCGCCAAGGCCACCCCGGTCGTCAAGGCGACCGCGGCCAAGGTCTCGCACCTGAAGATCGGCTCCGCCACGGTCACGGTGACCGCGACCGGCCTGGTTCCGACCGGCACGGTCAACGTCCGGGTGAAGACCACGTCGGGTGTGCTGAAGCTGTCGGTGACCAAGTCGCTCTCGAGTGGCAAGGCTGTCGTCTCCTTCGGCAAGGTTCTGCCCAAGGGCACCTACTACGTGTGGGTCTCCTACAGCGGAAACAGCAATGTGAACGCCAAGGCGCTCACCCGTCTAGCAACCCTCACGGTGTACTGATTTGCGAGATTCCGTAACGAGTGCGCGTGACACCCTCCCAGCTTCGGCTGGGGCGGTGTCACGCCGTTCCCATTCAAGTCAGGCCGCCCTCCGGCGCGCCAACGCGCTGCCCTCGGATCAAACGCTCCTGC
>JBQCJL010000358.1:0-2896 GCA_051952795.1 Marmoricola sp. | reverse complement strand
GGACAGAACGCTAGCGAGGACTGCCGGTTCGTCCGGTCGTCGACACGGCGAAGGGGCGCCTCGCTAGGACACGAAGCCGTTGAACGGCAGCACGGTCCGGCACGAGACCCGGCTGGGGACCGTGCCGCTGTTCAGGAACGCCAGCACGAACTGCGCGGCGTTGGGGTCGGAGGCGATCTCGAAGTGGTCGGTGAAGTCGGTCGCGCAGTAGTTCTGCAGCACGACATTCCGCATGTTCGCGTAGCCGGTGAGCTGTCCGCTGGTGTACGGCAGGACCAGCTCGTCGTATCGCGTCGAGATGTTCAGGTACTGGATGCTCGGTGCCGCGACGTGGCCCGACCGCATCAGGACGGCGAACTTCGAGCCCGTGACCATCTGTCCACAGGCGGTGCAGATGGGGACGAATGTGTCGGAGGTGAAGCCGTAGGGGGTACCCGCCGCGTTGAGCTGCCCCGAGACCGCGGTCCCGGTGCCATCCCACAACGGCGCCAGCGAGATGTAGCGGTGGACGTACGGCGCTCCACCGAGGAAGCGCACGTAGTAGTTGGGCATGTACGTGCCCTGCGAGTGGCCGACGATGTCGACCTGGCGGGCGTGGGTCGTGGACAGCACCCGCGCGATGAAGGTCTTGAGCTGCTGCGCACTGGTCTGGATCGCGTTCAGGCCGCCGAACTTGACCGGCGACTGCGCCTCGAGTGCCGGCACGCCATAGGTCGGAGCGAAGACGCAGTAGCCGTGGTTGGAGAGCAGTGCGGCGTAGGTGACCCAGTTGGTGGCCGCGTTGCCGCCGGTGCCGTGCACGAGCACGACCGGACGTGGGTGCGTGGCGCTCGGACGGCAGCGCCAGTTGTTCTCGCCCGGCGCCGAGGTCGCGGTGTTCACCTGGAAGGTGTTCGCCAGGAAGTTGTAGCTGACGGGCAGGTTGGTGGCTGCCCGCACGGGCGACCCCGTCACCAGGGCGACCACAACAAGCACAACTGCCCCAAAGCCCGCCATCAGTCGCACCCGCACGCACTTCCAACGAACCCCTGTGACCTGAGTTACGGAGGTAGTCTTGGCACTCCAGAATGGCGAGTGCCAATCTTGGTGGGACATCGCGAAGGAGAGGTGGTTCGAGTGCAGTCAGAGCGTCGGCTCGCCGTGCTTCGCGCGATCATCGAGGACTACGTCGCCACCCATGAGCCGGTCGGCTCGAAGGCGCTCGTGGACCGCCATGGTCTCGGGGTGTCGCCGGCGACCGTCCGCAACGACATGGCGGCGCTCGAGGACGAGGGCCTGATCGCGCAGCCGCACACCAGCGCCGGTCGGATCCCCACCGACAAGGGCTACCGGATGTTCGTCGACGGGCTGCAGACGATCAAGCCGATGTCCACGGCCGAGCGGCGTGCGATCGCGCGATTCCTCGAGGGCGCGCATGACCTCGACGACGTCGTCCAGCGGAGCGTTCGGCTGCTGGCCCAGTTGACCCAGCAGGTGGCCATCGTTCAGTACCCGACACTCGCGTCGTCGACGGTGCGGCACATCGAGGTGGTGCCGATGGCGCCGACCCGGGTCCTGCTCGTGCTGATCCTGTCGACGGGACGGGTCGAACAGCGCCTGGTCGACCTGCCCGGCGAGCTCAATGAGGACGCCCTGACCGATCTGCGGGTCCGGATCAACCGCGCCGCGGTGGGCGAGCGGATCACCTCGGCCGTCACCGCGCTCGCCGATCTGCCCCTGCAGTTCGATCACCATCAGCGGACGCCACTGGCGGTCGTCGTGAGCGCCCTCATCGAGGCGATGTCCAACCAGCAGCGCGACGAGCGGGTCGTAGTGGGCGGCACTGCCAACCTGGCACGGTTCGGCGACGGCTACGAGTCGACGGTCCGCCCCATGCTCGAGGCGCTGGAGGAGCACGTCGTCCTCCTGAAGCTGCTCGGCAACGTGTCCAGCAGCGAGCGACTGAGCATCCGGATCGGCTCGGAGGGCCCCTACCAGGAGCTGGTGGGCACCTCCGTGGTCGCCAGTGCCTACGGCCCGCACGACGAGGTCGTCGGCGCCCTCGGCGTGGTCGGACCCACCCGCATGGACTATCCCGTCAACATCGCCGCGGTGCACGCGGTGGCCACCTACGTCTCCGACGTCCTGGCTCAGTCGTGAGCCCGGACGCCCTCTCACTGAAAGCAGCAGATGACTGATCCGTACGAAGTGCTCGGCGTCGCCCGCGACGCGGACGACGACACCATCAAGAAGGCCTACCGCCGCCTTGCTCGTCAGCTGCACCCGGACGTCAATCCGGATCCAGCCGCACAGGAGCGGTTCAAGGAGATCGGCAAGGCCTACGAGGTGCTCTCGGATCCCGAGAAGCGCCGGATGTACGACCTCGGTGGCGATCCGTTCGGCCGTGGCGGTGGTGGATTCGGTCAGGGCGCCGGGTTCTCGTTCACCGACATCATGGACGCCTTCTTCGGCGGTCAGGGCGGTCGCCGCGGGCCGAGGTCGCGTTCGCGCCGGGGCCAGGACGCGCTCGTGCGCTTGGACATCGACCTCGCTCAGGCGGTCTTCGGCACCACCCAGGAGCTGAAGGTCGACACCGCGATCCTCTGTCAGACGTGTCACGGCTCGGGTGCGGCCGCCGGGTCCACGCCGGTCATGTGCGAGACCTGCCACGGTCAGGGCGTAGTGCAGCAGGTGCAGCGGTCGTTCCTCGGCGAGGTCCGCAGCCTCCGCCCGTGCCCGGCCTGTCAGGGGTTCGGCGAGATCATTCCGGAGCCCTGCCGCGAGTGCGCCGGCGATGGCCGCGTCCGCTCGCGCCGCTCGATCACCGTGAAGATCCCCGCCGGCGTCGACACCGGCACGCGCGTTCAACTGAGCGGCGAGGGCGAGATCGGCCCGGGTGGCGGCCCGCCAGGGGATC
>JBQCJL010000357.1:0-6852 GCA_051952795.1 Marmoricola sp. | reverse complement strand
TAAGAATCTCGACATGCGCCTGGACAACATAGTCTTCGCTGCCGGACCCAAGGGTCTGAACGAAACCTCGCACAGTCTGTCCGCTCTCCTCGGTGAGGAGTTCCAGGACGGCGGGGTTCACCCCCGGTTCGGCACCCGCAACGCTGTCCTGCCCCTGCCGGGCGGTACGTACCTCGAGGTCGTCGAGGTGCTCGACCACCCCGCATCGGACAAGGCGCCGTTCGGCCAGGCGGTCCGGGCCCGCTCCGAGCTCGGCGGCGGCTGGCTGGGCTGGGTGGTCGCGGTCAACGACATGTCCAAGGTCGAGAAGCGCTTGGGTCGCGAGGCCGTGCACGGCAACCGGCACCGTCCTGACGGTTTCGAGCTCGAGTGGAAGCAGCTGGGCGTCAAGGGCCTGCAGGCCGACCCGCAGCTGCCCTTCTTCGTGGAGTGGGAGACCGACGAGGAGCACCACCCGAGCAACGGTGCGTCGGGCAAGGTCTCGCTGCACTCGCTGGAGATCGCCGGCGACCCGGACCGCGTGAGCCAGTGGCTCGGCGAGCCCGTCGACCACCCTCTCGACGACATCGAGGTCGACTGGGTCGCGCCCAACGGCACTCCCGGCATCGTGGCGGTCCAGTTCGAGACTCCTGCGGGGCCCGTCCGCGTCTGACGTGCTCGACGGCGCGCGACCCAGCCCCAACATCTGGGGGCATCCCGGTACCTACGAAGTCGAGAACCGCGCCTTCGATCGGGAGGGCGTCGCCTGGCAGGCGATCGCCGAGATCGCTCCCTGGGCCGGTCGCGACGTCCTCGACATCGGCTGCGGCACCGGCTTCCATCTCCCTCTGTTCGCACGCACGGCCCGCACGGTCGCCGGCGTGGAACCCCATCCCGATCTCGCGGCTATCGCCCGACGCCGCACCCGTCGGCTCCCGACGGTCCAGGTGGTCGAGGGACTGGCTGATGCGCTACCCGTCGAGAGTGCCTCGGTCGACATCGCTTATGCCCGATGGGCCTACTTCTTCGGCCCGGGCTGCGAGCCCGGCATTGCTGAGCTCGAGCGCGCGCTGCGACCCGGCGGGGTCGCCGTCATCCTCGACAACGACCCGACCCGCTCGACCTTCGGTCGCTGGTTCCGCGCAGGATTCCCCGAGGTGGACCCGGAGCGAGTCGAGAGCTTCTGGACCGAGCGCGGCTGGTCGCGCACCCGCGTACTGACCGCCTGGCAGTTCGACACCGTCGACGAGCTCGCCGAGGTCGTCCGGATCGAGTTGCCGCCGGCTGCTGCCGAGGAGGCACTGGCCGAGCAGGACGGGCTCAGCGTGGACTACGCCGTGAACCTGTGGCACCGGCAGTTCTGAGCGTTACGAACCGATCAGCGCTGCGACCACCAGCACCCCGGCGAAGGTCACCTCGACGCAGGCGCCGAGCACGTCCCCGGTGATGCCGCCGAACCGGTGGATGCACCGCAGCCCGAACAGCACCCCGACCGCGATCCCCGCTCCGAGGGCGGCCAAGGTCGCTCCCGCACTCAGCAGGTGCTGCGCGTGGTCGATCCGGACCGCTGCCCCGAGCAGCGTGACCAGCAGCGCCGCGAGCAGCGCCGAGACGATCACCTGCACCCCACCCACCGAACCGGCCACCAGCGGGCCGAGTCCGTCGGTGCGAGCGGCCGGGACGCCACGCATGCAGAGCAGCGACAGGACGAAACGGCTCACGATCAGCGCGAGCACCAGCGCTGCCAGACCGCGTCCCGAGGCCAGCAACTGCCCGAGCGCCGACGCTTGGAGGCCGAGGACGACCACCACGGTCACCACACCGAACGGACCCACGTCACCGCGCCGCATCACCTCCAGGCTGCGCAGCGGGTCCGGCCGGCCGCCCTTGGCCGCACCGAGCCCGTCGGCCACGTCCGCCAGGCCGTCGACGTGCATCCCGCGCGTCACCAGGGCGAGCAGCCCCACGACGATGAAGCCGCCGAGCGTCGAGTAGCTGGCGGCCCCAAAGGCTTCGAGGACGCCGATGCCGAGAGCCGCGAGGACGGCGCCAACGAGCGGGGCGAAGGTCATCGTCCAGCCCGCGCGGGCCTTGTCCGCGAGTCGCGGAGAGGGACCACGAATCGCAGTCAGGGTGCCGAAGCCCAGGCGGAGGGCATCGGCCCACACCGGCAGGAGGCCTCGGGTGATCGAGCCCGACGGGCGCCTCATAGCGCCTCCGCCAGCACGAACCGGCCCGCGATAGACCAGGCGACCTCATCGCTGACCGCAGCCACGCGCTGGTTGGCCCAGCCCATCTGGTCGCGGAAGCGCCGGACCGATGCGGCGGCGGGGACGACGCCCTGCCCGACCTCATTGGTCACGAGCACGACCCGCCGCGCGGTCCGGTCGAGCGCCGCGACCACGGCGTCGACATCCTCCGCGACGCCGGACTCGGCGGTCGACCACGCGGCGTCGTTCCACGCATCGTGGCGATCCATCATGCGGGTCAGCCAGACCGTCAGGCAGTCAATGAGCAACGGCGGCCCCGCGGTGTCGAGCAGGGTGACGAGGTCTGTGGACTCGATGGTCCGCCAGTGCTCGGGGCGGCGCTCGCGATGGGAGCGCACACGGTCCTGCCACTCGGCGTCGTCGAGACTCTTCGCGGAGGTGGCGACGTAGTCGACCGCTGGTTCGTCGTAGAGCAGTCGCTCCGCCAGCCGCGACTTGCCGGAGCGCGCTCCCCCGATGATCATCACGCGCTGGGCGGCGTGGAGCCGCTCGAGGCTCACGCGTCCCCGCCTACGCGGTCGTCGTGAGTGCGGGCGATCCCATTCCGCAAACGCCGGGCGTCGGCGAGCACGCGGGCAGCCATCGCCGCTCCGACGCCCTCGCCGGCTCGCAGCCGGATATCGAGCAGAGGCTCGAGGCCGAGGTGCTCGAGCACCGCCTGATGAGCGCGCTCGCGGCTGCGCTGGCCGGCCACCAGATACGCGGCGACACCGGGCTCGATCTCGACGGCCGCGACAGCGCACACACTCGTAGCGAGGCCATCGAGCACCACGAGCGCCCGCCGGGACGCCGCCCCCAGGATGACGCCGGTCAGGAACGCGAACTCCGGACCGCCGAGCTGCGCCAGCGCGTCCGCCGGGGTCGCGGCGGTCGATCGGCGAAGGGCAGCGGCCACGACCGCACGCTTGCGCTCGAGCATGGCGGCGTCGGCGCCGGACCCGAGGCCCACGACGTCAGCGGCCGAGGACTTCAGGAAGTGGGCGGCCAGCGTGGCGGCCACCGTGGTGTTGCCGACGCCGACCTCGCCCAGAGCGACGAGCGGATGATGCCGGCCCCAGTCCTCGCCCAGCGTGCGTCCGGCGTCGAGGAGGGCCGCCGTCCGCTCGGCGGTGAGCGGATCCGCCTGGGCGAGGTCACCGGTGGCGGCGCCCGCGTCGTAGAAGGCGAAGTCGAGGCCGGTCGCCTCGGCGGCGACAGCCGCGGCGGACGACCCCGCCGCACTCGCGGCGACGACGTCGTCGGTCACCGAGTCGGGATAGCTGCTGATGCCGTGAGCGGTCACTTGATGGCGACCGGCAGCGAGCACCAGCAGGCCCGGTTCGTCCGAGTGCTCGTGACCCGCGGCGACCCAGCGATCCAGATAACGGTCGATCAGTCCCAGCGAGCCCGGAGGGGTGAGCAGACGGTCGGCCTCGTCACGTGCGCCGACCACCTCGGCCGGCTCCGGTGAGCGCAGGTGCGAGGTCGGCGACGCACTCTCCTGCCAGCGCTCGCGGAGGATGACCTCATCGAGGGGCTGCCGCTTCGACCAGCCGGCACGCTCCAAGCCCGGCTCGGGCGGGCGTTCGTCGGGCCAACCCAGGCAGAGCCAGCCCAAAGTCACCACGCCCTCGGGGATGCCGAGCAGTTCGTGCAGCTCGTCGGGATCGAACAGGGTGACCCAGCCCATGCCCAACCCGGCGGCCCGAGCTGCCAGCCACATGTTCTGGATCGCGCAGGCGCATGACCAGAGGTCGGCATCGGGGAAGGTGGCACGGCCGAGGACCCCTGCGGCGGGAGTGCGCCGGTCGCAGGCGACCACGACCCCGTAGGGCGCCTCGCGGATGCCCTCCAGCTGGAGATCGAGCAGGCGACGTGCGGAGTCGGGCTCCAGCTGCGCCGCTTGGCGCAGGCGCTGCTCGTCGGCCATCCGCGCGGCCCGCTCCCGGGTCTGCGGATCCGTCACGACGATGAAGCGCCAGGGTTGGCTGTGGCCCACCGACGGCGCTCGGTGGCCGGCCTCGAGAACGGTCCGCAGGGTTTCGTCAGGAACGGCATCCGGGCGGTAGCGACGGATGTCGCGACGCGCTGCGATGATGTCGCCGAGGGCCTCGCGGGCGACCTCCGGGAAGGCCCAGGCGTCGGGACGGGCCGCCCGCTGCGCCGCGCTCGTCTGGTCGCCGATGGTCGGGATGGGGCGGGGCCAGCGCGCCTCGGGAGGGAGATTCACATCGGCCACGTCGATCATTCTCCCAGGCCACGCCCACGGGTCTGCGCGAAGTTGTCGGTGTGAACTCCTACGGTGCTGCCATGACCAAGACCGCCAAGGCCACCAAGCCCGCCTATCGCTGCGAGGAGTGCGGCTGGGAGACCGCCAAGTGGGTCGGTCGCTGCGGGGAGTGCCAGGCGTGGGGGTCGGTCGCGGAGGTGGCCGCACCCAAGACCAGAGCCGTCGCGGGACCGGTGACCACCAGCGCGCTACCGATCGCCGAGATCCCGGCGGAGCAGTCGCTCGCGCGCTCGTGCGGTGTGGGCGAGCTCGACCGCGTCCTGGGCGGAGGCCTGGTTCCCGGCGGCGCGATCCTCCTCGCGGGCGAGCCCGGAGTGGGCAAGTCCACGCTCCTGCTCGAGGTCGCCGCTCAGACCGCGCGCCAGGGTCAGCGCACGCTGTACATCACCGGCGAGGAGTCGGCATCGCAGGTGCGGCTGCGCGCCGACCGCACCAACAGCGTCGAGGATGAGCTCTACCTCGCAGCCGAGTCCGACCTCGGGGCGGTGCTGACCCATATCGAGCAGGTGCGCCCCTCGCTGGTGGTGATCGACTCGATCCAGACCATGGCGGCCGCGGACATCGACGGCGTGCCGGGCGGCATCACCCAGGTCAAGGAGGTGTCGGCGGCACTGATCCGGATGGCGAAGCTGCGCAACATCACCCTGATCCTCATCGGGCACGTCACCAAGGACGGCTCCATCGCCGGGCCGCGCGTGCTCGAGCATCTGGTGGACGTCGTCCTCCACTTCGAGGGCGAGCGCACGTCCCGTCTGCGCATGCTGCGCGCGGTGAAGAACCGCTTCGGCCCGGTCGACGAGATCGGCTGCTTCGACCTCTCGGCCGAGGGCATCGTCCCGATCGCCGATCCCACCGGCCTCTTCTACGACGTCCGGGACGTGCCCGTGCCCGGCACCTGCGTCGCGGTGGCGATGGAAGGGCGCCGCCCGCTGCTGAGCGAGGTGCAGGCGCTGGTGAGTCATGCCGGCGAGCGACCGCGCCGCACCACCTCGGGCGTCGAGGGCTCCGGGGTCGCGATTATAATCGCGATCCTCGAGCAGCACGTCGGCATCTCGCTGCAGACCAAGGACGTGTTCGTGTCCAGTGTGGGCGGCGCCCGTCTGACCGAGCCCGCGCACGACCTCGCCATCGCGCTCGCCCTCGTCTCCGCGGCGACCAATCGCGCGCTCGGCCGCAACGTGGTCGCCATCGGTGAGCTGTCCCTGGCCGGTGAGGTGCGCCGCGTGCGCGACACCGGAACGCGCCTGGCCGAGGCAGCGCGGATGGGCTTCAAGTCGGCGGTGGTGCCGATCGAGTCGAATGTCAGCGAGGCCAAGGCGCCGCGGTCCGCGCGGGACATCGACGGGATGCGGGTGCTCGACCTCGGCAATGTCGCCGAGGCACTGACCGTGCTCGGGATGCGCGAGCCCTAGCGTGAAGATCGTTAGACTCCGAGCGTGGTGACACCCGAGCGACCCGACGACCTCGAGGCCTTGCGCAACACCCTGGCGGCGATCGCCCCCGGGACCCCGCTGCGCGACGGTCTCGAGCGAATCCTGCGCGGACGCACCGGCGCGCTCATCGTCATGGGCCAGGACCGCGTCGTCGAATCCATCTCCTCCGGCGGCTTCACCGTCGACGTCCCCTTCACCCCGACCGCGCTGCGTGAGCTCGCCAAGATGGACGGCGCGATCGTGATCGACGCCGAGGCCACGCGCATCCTCACCGCCAACGTGCACCTGATGCCGGACAGCAGCATCGTCAGCGATGAGACCGGAACCCGGCACCGCACCGCGGACCGGGTGGCCAAGCAGACCGGCTTCCCGGTCATCTCGGTGTCGCAGTCCATGCAGATCATCGCCGCCTACGTCGGTTCGACGCGCTATCCCCTCGAGAACTCCGGCCAGATCCTGTCCCGCGCCAACCAGGCGCTGGCCACCCTCGAGCGCTACAAGCTGCGCCTCGACGAGGTCTCCAGCACCCTGTCAGCGCTGGAGATCGAGGACCTGGTCACCGCACGCGACGTCGCCGTCGTCGCGCAGCGGCTGGAGATGGTCAGCCGCATCGCCCGGGAGATCGAGGGCTACGTGGTCGAGCTGGGCACCGATGGTCGCCTGATCTCGCTGCAGCTTGAGGAGCTCATCACCGGCGTCGCCGAGGAGCGAGAGATCGTCGTGCGCGACTACCAGGCCGGCCGCCGCCGCAATAAGAGCCCGGAGTCCGTCCTCGCCGCGCTCGAGGCGCTGGATCCGCTGGACCTCGTCGACATCGGGCAGGTCGCCCGCGCACTCGGCCTGGGCGGCAGCGAGCATCTCTACAGCGCGGTCGCGCCCCGCGGCTACCGGCTGCTCGCCA
>JBQCJL010000356.1:0-8507 GCA_051952795.1 Marmoricola sp. | reverse complement strand
TCGGCGTGGTCGTCGTCGCGCACGCACAGCAATCGCGACAGCACATCGGTGCGCTCGGTCAGGTCACCGGCCCGGCGGCGCTCGGCGATCTCGGCGTAGATCACGCGGTCGAGCTCGACCTGATTCGCCACCGCCCGCTTCCACGGCCCGATGGTGCGCAGCCTCTTCACGCCGTAGCCGAGGAAGACGGCCGGGCTGACGTTGACCGTGTTGTTCACCAGCGGCCGCAACTCGGCGAGTCGCCGCTCATCCGTGACACCGAAGACCACCTGCAGGATCACCTCCAGCGTCAGGGCGTTCATCCGCTCGAGCGTGTGGATCGCGACGCCCGGCGACCAGCTCGCGACCTCGCGCTCGGACAGGTCGTCGACCAACGAGCGATAGCCCTTGATCGCCGAGGCGTTGAACGCCGGCATCAGCATGCGCCGAGCTCGCTTGTGCTGGCTGGAGTCCACCAGGAGCAGCGAGTGCTCTCCCATCACCGGTCCGAGGATGGCGTTGCCCTTGCCGGCGTGGAAGATCTCCGGGTCGCCCGCGAAGATCTCCTTCACGGCGTCGGGGTTGTGGAAGAAGACGATGGAACGGTTCTCCGGCACGACACTGACCGTGAACGGCTCGCCGTACTTCTTCAGGGCCCACGGGACGAACTGGTGGCGGAAGCGCATGATGCCGATGCTCTGCAACAGCGCGGGCCAGCGCGGCCCAGGTGGCAGCTCCGAGCGATCGACCGCCCGGTGTCCTGCCGCGCTCGCCTTGGTCAGGCGCTCGGACATCTTCTCCATGCGTTCGATGGTCGACGGTGCTGACGGTGAAACAGCGGTCATGTCGTTGACTCCCTGGGCTCGACCTTCAGGCTAGGCCTGTTGAACTCAGTTCACTAGAACCTGTTGCTGCCCAGAACTGTCAGGATCGTCACATGGAGTTCACCGATGTGGTCGCCAAGCGGCGGATGATTCGCCGCTTCCTCGACGAGCCGGTGGACGAGAGGTTCCTGCAGCGCGCGCTCACCCATGCGACAAGGGCGCCCAGTGCGGGGTTCACCCAGGGCTGGTCCTTCCTGGTCCTGCGGACGCCGGCGGACCTCGCGCTCTTCTGGGAGTCGACGCAGCCGAGGACCGAGGAGGACAGCGGGGTCGCGAGACCCAACCCCTGGCTCGACGGGATGCGCACCGCCCCGGTGGTGATCGTCGTGCTGGCCTCCGAGGCCACCTACCGCGCTCGGTACTCGGAGGCCGACAAGGACGGCGCCCGCCGACGGACCGCCGACATGCCCTGGTGGCAGATCGACGCGGCCATGGCCTCGCTCCTCATCCTGCAGACCGCCACGGACGAGGGCCTCGGTGCGTGTTTCTTCGGCGTCCCGGCCGCCGGCGTCGACGAGCTGCGCCGGACCTTCGGCGTTCCCGACGACGTCGCGCCCATCGGCGCGATCGCGCTCGGACACTCCGCGGACGCACCGTCGACAGGCTCGCCGACCCGGCGCACGCGGCGTCCGGTCGCGGAGGTCGCCCACGATGGACGGTGGGGCCAGGCGTTCGGCCGCCCTTGATGAACAAGGGACAATGAATCGGTGAGCGCGACACTTCCCCCGAGCCCCTGGCGCAGCTGGCGTCGTCAGCGCTGGGTCGTCACGGGCGTCGCCGTCGTCCTGGCGATCCTGGCCGCGCTCATCATCACCGGCCTCAACGACGGCTCCGCGCCCGCTGCCGTCCCTCCGCCGACCCCGGCACCCCAGACGGTTCGAGCGGGCACCACGCTGTCGCCGCTGCCTGTCCCCACCTGCGCGACCGGCGCGTCGAAGCCCTTCGTCCCGACCCGCATCATGATGGCCGGCGTGATCACCCCCGCACCCGTCCTGGCGCTGGCACGGGACTGGCGCGGAGTGCCGTCGGTGGCCCCGATCAGCGCGGCCGGCATGCACGAGTTCGCCTGGGACAAGGGGCCGGTCGGCATCCTGCCCGGCTCGTCGCAGGGCAATGCGCTCTTCAATGCGCACACGTGGCCGTGGCCCGCGGGCGGAGCCTTGGGCAACGACATGCTGCTGCGCCTGCGGCCCGGCAAGGTGATCGTGCTGCACGGCAAGGGCGTCACGCAGTGCTACCGCGTCACCAAGCAGATCCAGGTCCCGGCCCAGAGCGAGTACCCGGGCTTCTACGAGAGGACCGGGCCGCCGCAGATCGCCATCATCGTGTGCTCCGGCGTCCGCGCCGGGCCCGGCGACTGGCTGAGCCGGACCATCTGGTTCGCCTCGCCCTTCACTGAACCGTCCACCTTGTAAGACGATCTGTCTCAACATTCGGTCTTACCCTAGATTCTGAGCGTGGCCGGACGCTCTCGGATGCCCAGACCTTGGCCGATGCTGATCGTGTCGACGATCGCTCAGGCAGCGTCGTCCGCTGCCCAGAACGGGCCGGCCTTCCTCATCCCGACGCTGCACCACGGCGGCATGACCCTCGCCCAAGCGGGCCTCATCGCCGGTGCTCCGATCGCGGGCACCATGTGCACCCTGGTGCTGTGGGGAGCCGTGGTCGACCGGATCGGTGAGCGCTTCGTGATGCTCGCCAGTCTGCTCGCGTCCACGGTGGGCCTGGCTGTCTCCGCCGCGCTCAGCGACCATCGCGTGGCACTGGCCCTCGCGCTGTTCCTCACCGGGGCCGCCTCGGCCGGCACGGCAGCGGCGAGTGGGCGTGTGGTGGTGGGGTGGTTCCCGCCCGAGCGCCGCGGCATGGTGATGGGCATCCGGCAGATCTCCCAGCCGGTCGGCGTGGCGTTCGCCTCGCTCACCGTGCCGGTCCTCGCTCAGGGCCACGGTGTCCGATCCGCGTTGGCCGTCCTCGGGGCACTCGGCGTGGTGGCGGTGGCGGCGTGCGCGGTGACCATCGTCGACCCGCCGCGTCCGGAGCGGTCAGTCGGGCAGGTCACGCCGAACCCGTACCGCAGCGATCGCTACCTGGCCCGGATCCACCTGGCCTCCGCACTGCTGGTGATCCCGCAGTTCACGGTGTGGACCTACATGCTGGTGTGGCTGCAGATCGGCCGGCATTGGGCGGCAGGCGACGCGGGGGCCCTCGTCGCGGTGGCGCAGGTCTTGGGATCGGTGGGCCGGATCGGGGCCGGGCAGCTCTCGGACATGGTGCGGTCGCGGATACGACCGCTGCGGTGGATCGCCGTGCTCGCCGCGGCCATCATGCTCGGCGTCGGCGTCAGCATGGGCGCGCACGTGTGGCTCGCCGTGCCCCTGATCGTGGTGGCCAGCGTGGTGACGGTGGCCGACAACGGCTTGGCGTTCACGGCCACCGCCGAGCGCGCCGGACCCTGGTGGTCGGGCCGAGCGCTGGGGGTCCAGAACACCGGCCAGTTCCTCACCGCGGCAGCGGTGCCACCCGTCGTGGGCTCCGCGATCACCGCCATCGGGTACGGCGCCACCTTCGGCCTGACCGCCGCTTTTCCGCTGCTCGCGCTGGTGATCTTGCCCCTAGCGGACCGCGTCGATGTGCCGCTGACGCACAATAGGTCGTAGTCTCGGCCCGACATACCGACTTTTCGCTCGCGCCCCGGTGCGGGTTGATGGGGAGTTTTCTGTGACGACGGTTCTGATCATTGGCCTCATCCTCAACGCGATCGCGTTGCCGATGGCCGCCCACCGCGTGTGGTTCCTCTACCGAGTGATCTCCCATGGCCAGCCTGCGCCTGACCGCTTCGAGGGCGTCCTGGGCAACCTCGGCGCCGCCATCAAGCGGACGGTCGTCGAGGTTCTCGGCCAGAAGAAGCTCCTCAAGTGGACCATCCCGGGCGTCGCGCACGCCTTCGTGATGTACGCCTTCATCATCCTGGGCACGGTCTACTTCGAGGCCTACGCGGCGCTGATCTCACGCAACCCCGACTGGAACTGGGGTCCGTTCGGCAATTGGGCGATCCTCGGGTTCGCCCAGGACCTGATCGCGGTGCTCTGTCTGGTCGGCATCATCGCCTTCTACTTCATCCGCCTGCGCGAGGAGCCCCGGAAGCTGGGCCGCAAGTCGCGATTCGACGGCTCGCACACCAGCGGCGCCTACCTCGTCCTCTTCATGATCTTCAACGTCCTGTGGACGCTGTTCCTGTTCCGCGCGGCCGTCGAGAAGCACTCCGACTTCCACGGCTACGGCAAGGCTGCCTTCGTCTCCTACGGCCTGGGCCACATCCTGCCCAACAGCCTCGGCCTGATCGGCGTGGGCCTGCTGCTGCACATCGGCGTCATGTTGGTCTTCCTCATCGACGTGCTGCACTCCAAGCACCTGCACATCTTCGTGGCGCCGATCAACGTGCTCTTCGGCCGTCGTCCGGTGGCGCTGGGTGCCGTCAAGCCGCTGACCTCGGCCGGCAAGCAGGTAACGCTCGACGACGTCGAGAACCTGGACGAGGACGCCACGCTGGGAGTCGGCTCCATCGAGGACTTCACCTGGAAGGCCCGCCTGGACTTCGCCTCGTGTACCGAGTGCGGTCGCTGCCAGTCGCAGTGTCCCGCCTGGAACACCGAGAAGCCGCTGTCGCCCAAGCTCCTGATCATGAACCTGCGCGACCACGAGATGAAGAGCGCGCCGTATCTGCTCGGCGAGGGTCCCAAGCGCGACACCCTCACCGAGGCCAAGGCCGAGGCAGAGCGCGAGCTCGTCGGTGAGACCAACGGCGACCCGATCCACCCCGAGGGTGCGGTCATCGACCCCGACGTGCTGTGGTCCTGCACCAACTGTGGCGCCTGCGTGAACCAGTGCCCGGTCGACATCGAGCACGTGGACCACATCATCGACATGCGCCGCTACCAGGTGCTCGTCGAGTCGAGCTTCCCCTCCGAGCTCAACGGCCTGTTCCGCGGCATGGAGAACAAGGGCAACCCGTGGAACCTCTCCCCCACCGCCCGCATGGACTGGGCCCAGGGGCTGGACTTCCCCGTCCGCGTGGTCGGCGAGGACCTCGAGGACATGGACAGCGCCGAGTGGCTGTTCTGGGTCGGCTGCGCGGGCGCCTACGAGGACCGCGCCAAGAAGACCACGCGCGCTGTGGCCGAGCTCTTCAACATCGCGGGCGTCGACTTCGCGGTGCTGGGCAACGGCGAGACCTGTACTGGTGACTCGGCGCGCCGCGCCGGTAACGAGTTCGTCTACCAGGGTCTGGCGCAGCAGAACATCGAGACCTTCAAGGAGATGAAGGTCAAGAAGGTCGTCTCGACCTGTCCGCACTGCATGAACACCCTCAAGAACGAGTACCGCCAGCTCGGTCTCGAGCTCGAGGTCATCCACCACACGCAGCTGCTCAACCGCCTCGTGCGCGAGAAGAAGCTGACGCCGGTGGCCGTCCCCGGCGGGTCCGAGCGGAAGATCACCTACCACGACCCCTGCTTCCTGGGTCGTCACAACCAGGTCTACGAAGCCCCTCGCGAGCTCCTCGAGATCATCCCCGAGGCGAACCTCACGGAGATGGAGCGCTCGAGGGAGCGGTCCTTCTGCTGTGGCGCCGGTGGCGCGCGCATGTGGATGGAAGAGACCATCGGCGAGCGCATCAACGTCAACCGCACCAAGGAGGCCGTGGCCACCGGTGCCGACCAGATCGCCGTGGGCTGTCCGTTCTGTCGGGTCATGCTCGACGACGGTCTGACCGGCGAGCAGGCCGATGGCAACGCCCGCGAGGAGGTCGAGGTTCTCGACGTCGCGCAGATGCTGCTGGCTTCGGTGAAGGGTGAGGCTCCGGCTCGGAAGACTGCGAAGGCGAGTGCCGCTCCTGCTGCCGCGACCTCCGCAGGAACCACCTCGGTCAAAGCTCAGCCTTCGGCTGAGACTCCCTCGGAGGCTCCTGCTCCGGCCGCTTCCGGGTCGCTGTTCGATGCGGCTCCTGAGTCGGGCGGGTCACTCTTCGATGCAGCTCCGTCGGGTGGGGGCTCGCTCTTCGACGAGGCGCCTGCCGCCCCGGCGGCACCCGCGAAGCCCGCGGCGTCCGAGCCCGAGCCGGCAGCTGGTGGATCGCTGTTCGACGCCGGCGGCTCGCTGTTCGACACCCCGGCTCCCGAGGCGAAGTCCGCACCTGCCGAGGCTCCGGCCGAGCCCGCGAAGCCTGCTGCTGCCCCGGCTGCGGCCCCGGCCGCGGAGGACACCGGACTCGGCGGCGGCTCGCTGTTCGACATCGAGGCCCCCGAGGAGCCGGCGCTCGAGCCGGACGCGGCCCCCGACGCCGAGGAGGCCCTCGAGGACTCAGCACCCGCGGCCGAAGAGCCGAAGGCTGAGGCTCCGAAGGCGGAAGAGCCCAAGGCTGAGGCACCCAAGCCAGAGGCTCCGAAGGCTGAGGAGCCCAAGGCGGAAGCGCCCAAGCCTGCTGAGCCGAAGGCCGACGGCGGCGACATCAACTCCGCGGGGTCGCTCTTCGACCTGTAGGGCCGAACCCGCTGGTGGGGACGATCCGACGTACCTGGTGCGTCAGATAGTCCCCCCTTTCGTTTTCGGGCAGGCGTGACCCCAGGACCGGTCGGACGGTTAGTCTCGCGATGCCCCGAGGAGGTCCCGCATGATCCGTCGTGTCCTGAGCACGCCCACCGCCGCCATGGCTGTCGTCGTCTCGCTGGGTGTCAGCAGCGCCATCGGCGCCGGCATCGTCACCGCGAGCAGCCACCCGGCGAGCGTGCACTCGGCGGCGGCGGCGAAGGGTCGGGGCTCCTCGCTCCTCGGTTCGACCCAGAGTGCGCTCGCCGCCGCGGCGGAGCGCCAGGCTCGCGCGAACGCCGCCCAGGCGCGTCAGGCCGCGGCCGGCGTCGCCGCATCGAACGGCACCTGGACGCCGCGCCCGGCCGAGTACCCCAAGACGGTGACCACCACCGACGTCTCGATCCCGATGAGCGACGGAACCATCCTCAAGGCCGATCTGATCCGGCCCGCCGACGCCGCCGGGAACGCGATCACCACCAAGCTGCCGGTCGTCGTGACCATCACCGCCTACAACAAGGGCAGCCAGCAGTACGCCGGTGGTCTGGCCGGAGGCGACCCCAGCTACCTCGTGCAGCGCGGCTACATCCAACTGACGGTGGACGCTCGCGGAACCGGGAGCTCGGGTGGCCAGTGGTGCTCGTTCTGCAGTCGCGAGGACCGCGACGCCACCGAGGTGATGACCTGGGCGCACCGCCAGTCCTGGAGCAACGGCTCGACCGCGATGCGCGGCCCGTCGTACATGGGCATCGACCAGATCTTCGCCGCTGCCGGCCATCCGGCCGGACTCAAGGCGATCTTCCCGCAGGTGCCCGCCTACGACGTGTACCGCGACGTGGTCGCCTCCGGCGGTCAGATCGACGTGGGCTTCATCCCGCTCTGGCTCGGTCTGGTGACGGCCACCGGCCTGATCCCGCCGTCGTCGCCGTCGGCGGCGACCCTGAGCAACTACCTCAACATCCTGGGCCAGCACGGGCAGGCAGCCGCCACCTTCACGGCGCCCCTGATATTGCAGGCGATGCTCGGTCAGCAGCCCGCCTACGACGGCCCGTTCTATGCCGAGCGGTCACCCGGCAGGGTGATCTCGCAGGTCGACGTGCCCACCTTCATCGTGGGCGGCGAATACGACCTCTTCCAGCGCGGCGAGCCGATGCTCTTCGACAACCTGAACCGTCGCGGGGTTCCCGCCAAGATCATCATCGGCCCGTGGAACCACCTGCAGGCCTCCGCCGGAACCGGGCTCGCCGACGCCGGCTACGGCAGCCTGAGCGAACTGCAGCTGCGCTGGTTCGATCACTACGTCAAGGGCATGCCCGACCCCGCGCTGACCTCCTCGATCCCGAACCTCACCTACTACGAGATCGGCAGCGGCCGCTGGGCCCACAGCAACTCCTACCTCGGACCGGACCGTCGCGCGGTCCGCTACGCCCTGTCGGGGTCCTCGACCACCGGCAGCACGGCCGGCAGCCTGACCCAGGGGGCGGTGCGCAGCGGCAGCTCGTCGATCTATCCGATCGCCGTCGCCGGGCTGTGCACCCGCTCGGCCGACCAGTGGACGGCAGGAGTGAGCACGGAACTGCCGCTGGCGAACCCATGCCTGACCAACAACGCCTGGAACGACCGGACCGGTGTCGTGTTCAGCTCGGCGCCGCTGACGCAGGCGTTCCGCTTCCAGGGGCCGATCGACGCGCACCTCAATGTGTCGAGCTCCACCGGGGATGGGCTGCTCAGCGTCGCCGTCGAGGACGAGGCTCCTGATGGGACCGTCACCCGACTCAGCGGCGGGTGGCAGGTCATCTCGCTGCGCGAGCTCGTCGCGGCGAAGTCGCGCTACCTCGACGGCCAGCTCGTCCAGCCGTACCACCCGTTCACCAAGGCCTCCCAGCACACGCTGGCCTCGGGGCAGGTGGCACCGGTGGACGTCGAGGTGTTCCCGACGGGTGCGGTGATCCAGCCCGGACACCGGCTCCGCATCGCGATCCAGGCGTTCGACGTGCCGCACCTGCTGCCCCCGGTGCCGAACCTGCTGCCGGCGCTTGGCGTGATAGCGCTGCACACGTC
>JBQCJL010000355.1:0-2553 GCA_051952795.1 Marmoricola sp. | reverse complement strand
GATCAGCTCGAACAGGATCGTCGTACCTGAACGGGCGGGACCGGTGACGACGACGGGTGCAACGATCTGCTCGTCGGCCACGGCGGGATCGCTCGCGCGTTCGGCTCCCAGATAGAGACGGGTGCGCAGGCAGCGCAGCAGCTCCTCACGCGTCATCAACCGACCAACCACCGTGAGGTCGGACGCATTGATCGAATCGACGACTGCCCGCAGCCGGGTCTCCCAGTCGCCGTCGCCGACATCACCGAACTCGGCGACGCCCGTCGTCTCGCGCGCCGCATCGATCAATGCCCCGGCGTCCAGCGGCACCAGGTGGCGGGCCGATCCCGCGGCATCCGCCATCGCGTTGAGCCGTCGCACCCAGTCCGGACGCGAATAACGCTGGGCCATCTGCAACAGGTCGGTCATGTCGACCATGATGTCGCGTGGAGCAACACCTACGCTCCCGCCATGGACGCTGATGCGATCTACGCGGCGGCCGCGGCCAACCGCCGCGCGATGGCCGACCTGCTCGAAGGGCTGACGCCCGAGCAACTCACGAGGCAGAGCCTCTGCGGAGACTGGGACGTCGCCACCGTCGGCGCCCACCTGGCCAGCGCGATCACTACCCGCCTGCCCGTGTTCATGGTCGAGCTCGTGCGCAACCGAGGCAGCTTCGACCGCGCCAACTCGGCGACCGCGATCAAGGAGGCGCGCCATGGCGTACCTGCCACCATCGCGAAGATCCGCGCCAACGCCGAGAGCAGGTTCACGCCACCGATCGTCGGGCCGCGCGCACCGATGACGGACGCCATCATCCACACGGGAGACATTGCGCGGCCACTCGGACTCCCGCACGACGCCCCACCCGACCATGTGCGAGTCGCGCTCGAGTTCCTCGGCAGTCCGCGACCGATCGGCTTCGTCCGGCCCGGGTGGCACGCCGGCCTGGCGTTCGTCGCTCTGGACCTGGACCTACGGATCGGGGACGGTGAGGAGCTGCGCGGGCGAGGTGTCGACCTCGCGATGGCGATGTGTGGCCGCCGTCAGGCGCTGGGCACGCTGGCCGGTCCGGGCGTGGACATCTTGAGGGCACGCCTCAAGTAGGGAATCCGCCCGTGACCTGCGGCGTTGCAGGTGTCATCCGGCGTCTACCCAGGGTTCAGGCTGGCGAAGTGTCAGTCGGGTTCTCTAAGGTCGGAACCGGATAACCGGTGATGAACCGGGTAACCAACCACAACGAAATAGCACGTGTAGCTGCAACAACAGAGCGGCACCTTCGCTCGGGCCTTCGGCCCGCTCCCCAGGCGCTGCCAGACACGCGTGGTGCAAGCCACGGGACACAGAAGGCGGACGTCTCCAGCGAAGGAGGCCGTTATGACAATCACATCGTCCTCGACCAGCCTGCTCGACACGCTTCGCGCGGTCAGGCGGCTCACCGAGGTGCTCTCGGCGCGGCTGTCATCCGAGGACCAGACCGCGCAGTCGATGCCGGACGCCAGTCCGACGAAGTGGCACCGGGCGCACACGACCTGGTTCTTCGAGGAGTTCGTCCTCGGCAACGACCCGAGCTACCAGGTCTACGACCCGTCGTACCGGTTCCTCTTCAACTCCTATTACGAGGCGGTCGGCCCGCGGCATCCGCGACCACAGCGAGGTCTCGTCACGCGGCCAGGCGCTGCAGAGATCGGGCGCTACCGACTGCGGGTCGACGACGCGATGATCGCCCGCCTCGAGAACGGCTCGTTCGACGAGCGGGGCGTCGCGCTGACCGAGCTCGGCTGTCACCACGAGCAGCAGCACCAAGAGCTCATCCTGATGGACGTCAAGCACCTGCTGTCGCTGAACTCCCTCGATCCGGTGTACGTCGATCGGCCGCTCGAGCGCGATGTCGCGGCGGCACCGCTGTCATGGCGTGCGGTGCCAGGCGGGCTGGTCGAGATCGGACACGCGTCGAGCGGCTTCGCCTTCGACAACGAGGGTCCGTCGCACGTCCACCATCTCCCGTCGTTCGACATCGCCAGCCGCGCCGTGACCAACGGCGACTGGCTGGAGTTCATCGCGGACGGCGGCTACCAGCGGCCCGAGCTGTGGCTGTCCGATGGGTGGGCGCGGATCCAGCAAGAAGGCTGGACGGCACCGGCGTACTGGCGTGATGACGACGGCGCCTGGACGACGTTCACGCTGTCCGGTCGCCGACCGATCCGGACCGGCGAGCCGGTCTGCCACGTGTCGTTCTATGAGGCCGACGCGTTCGCGCACTGGGCGAGTACGAAGTGGCCCGGCGCAAGACTCCCCACCGAACAGGAGTGGGAAGTCGCCGCTCGCGCCCTCGGCGACGGCGTCGGCGGACTGCTCGACCCGATGCGCTGTCATCCCGACGTCGCCGGCCCGGCAATGATCGGCGAGGTCTGGGAGTGGACGGCGAGCGCGTACCTGCCGTACCCGGGCTTCCGCCCGGCGGCGGGCGCGGTCGGGGAGTACAACGGCAAGTTCATGTCCAACCAGATGGTGTTGCGCGGCGGGTGCGCGCTGACCCCGCCGGGCCACGCCCGCGAGAGCTACCGCAACTTC
>JBQCJL010000354.1:0-2960 GCA_051952795.1 Marmoricola sp. | reverse complement strand
CATGACCGGGGAGACCACCCCGACGTGGTCCAACAGGCTCTCGAGCTCGGCGCGCAGCGTCTCCTTGGCACTGCGGCCCGCCAGGTCCACATCCGGCGACTCGCCGTGCCCCGGCAGATCGATGGCGACCACGTCGAAGTCGGTGCTGAGCAGCGGGATCACGTCGCGCCATGCCTGCCGCCGATGGCCGATGCCGTGGATGAGAACGATCGTGGGGCCGGCGCCGTGGCGCTCGTAGCTCAGCATGGCTAGGTAACTGCGACACCGTGTCTCAAGTTACGGGTTGATAACCGATTCAACCACCGTGTCGTTGAGCCCGGCGTGATCAGAACCCACCGCCTCCGCGCGATCCTCGCGCTCCTGCCCCTGCTCGGCCTCCTCGTCGCCGTAGGACCCGCCACGAGCGCCACCACGACCTACGGACCCGTGGGCACCGTCCTCGCTGTCCAGGCGTTGCCGCGCGCACTCTGGGTGCCGGGAGCGCGCGAGGGGTGGAAGCTCACCTACGTCAGCACTGACGTCTTCGGGCATCGCAGGCCGGTGACCGGGGAAGTCTTCATCCCGCAGGGCAGGCCGCCCGTCGGCGGCTGGCCGGTGCTGTCCTGGGCGCACGGGACGTCCGGTCTGGCGGACAAGTGTGCGCCATCGAACGTGGGCCCCGCGGAGCCGGCGCGGGACTTCAGCTACCTGCACACGTGGATGTCGCAGGGATACGCGGTGGTGGCCACGGACTACGCCGGGCTCGGCACCGCTGGGCTGCCCGCCTATCTCAACGGCGTGAGCGAGGCGCACAACATCGTCGACATGGTCAAGGCGGGACGCGCGTTCGCGAACCGCGGACCCTCGTACCGACTGCTCGCCCGCAAGTTCGTCATCATCGGCCAGTCCCAGGGCGGTGGGGCTGCGATCTACAGCGCCCGCTATGCGACCGCCTTCGCGGGCCCGGGCCTGAGCTACCGCGGCGCGGTGGGCACCGGAACGCCGGCCAACATCGAGAAGACGCTGTTGCTCATCGCTCCCCATGTGCCGCCGGTCACGGCGCTGCCCGCGGGCATCACGTCCTACATGGGCTACACGTTCGCCAGCCTTCGGTACGTCTACCCGAGCCTGGGCATCGACGGCATCCTCACCGCAGAGGGTCGCAAGTACCTCGCGCTGGCGGAGCAGCAATGCGTCAACCAGTACGAGACCACGGTGGCGGCCACCAATCTGGGCGACTGGTTCACCAAGCCGGTGGCACTCCTGCCGAACTTCGCCCAGACGGTGAACGCCTACATGGCGATGCCGACGAGCGGGTTCGACAAGCCGTTCTTCATGGCCAACGGCCTGCTCGACACCGACGTGCCCTTCGCCGTCGTGCTGCCGTACGTCCTGCAGCTCGAGGCGAATCGCCAGCCGCTGACGTTCCACACGTATCCGACCGATCACAGCGGAACGATGAGCGCCTCCCTTCCCGACAGCGTCCCGTTCGTCCGGAGGCTCTTCTCCTAGCGCTCTCCTCGCAAGTTTCGCTGTTCGGCCACGGACGAGGCATCCGTCGGGCGACACTCGGGGCGTGACTACACGCGTTCTCGTCGAGGGCCTGCACGTGCGCTTCGGCGCGGTGGAGGCCGTGCAAGGCGTGAGCCTGCGTGTGGAAGCGGGGGAGGCGACGGCACTGCTCGGGCGCAACGGCGCGGGCAAGTCGACGACCATGCGCGTGCTGGCCGGAGTCGTGCCGTCGTCCGCCGGACTGGTCCGGGTGAACGACCACGAGCTGCCTCGCGACCTGCTCGAGGTCAAGCAGGCAGTCGGATACTGCCCCGACGTGGGCGGCATCGTTCCCCGCGCGACACCGTGGGAGCATCTGCAGCTCGCGGCACGGTTGCGGCGCCTTCCGGACGGGTGGGACATCCGAGCGCGCGACCTGCTCGAGCGCTTCGAGCTCGGCGACGTCGCCCATCGGGTGGCCGCGGGGTTCAGCCACGGCATGGGGCGTCGGCTGTCGGTGATCCTGGCCGCTCTCCATGAGCCCGACGTGCTGCTGTTGGACGAGCCCTTCGACGGGGTGGACCCGATCGGCGTCGAGGCCACCATGGAGATCATCGCCGAGGCGCGCTGCCGCGGCGCCGCGGTGCTCGTGTCCACTCACCTGCGCGAGCTGGCCGTCGAGGCCTGTAGCCACGCGGTGGTACTGCGCGGCGGCTCGGCCGTCTCGACCACCGAGGCTGCGGATCTGCGCGGCGTCGAGGGCGCGCACGCCTATCGCGCGCTGCTGGACCGCTAGTGAAGGGCGAGCGTTGGCGCGCGGCGGCGCGCGACACCGGCACCCTGCTCTCGTTCCGCGCGGGTCATCTGCGGGGCCGCTCCCGGCGACGCGCGCACATCGCCCTCGGCGCCGTCGGCCTCATCACCCTGGCGGTGGCTTGGCTGCCGCAATACCTGCCGAACGGACGCCCGACGCGCTACCACGCGCTGGTCTTCATGCCGACGGCGTACCTGGGCTTCCTGCTGCTGACGGCCGTCGCGGCGACCGTGGCCGGAGGCGGGCGCCAGGTGATGACCCGGGACGAGGGCGTGGCGTATCCGATCAGCGCTCGCACCGAGTTCTGCATCGGACTGGTGCTGGCGCCCCTCAACATCGCTTGGGTGATGGAGTCCTGGACCCTGTTGGCCGCGATCAGCTACGGCTTCGGTCCGCACTGGCAGGTCGCGCTGGCTCAGGTGGTCACCCTCGGCTGGATCGCGACGGCCACGGTGGTCGGACAGATGGTCGCCGGCCTGGCCGAATGGCTGCGGCGTCTTCCCGGCGGCGTGCTGATGGTGCGGGGGCTCGGTGCGGCCATCGCGGCGATCGCGGGGTGGCTGGTGGTCAGCGGGCGTCTCGGACACTGGCTCGACCGCGGCTTCGCCACCAAGTGGATCGTGAACGCGCAGTATCAGCTGACCGCCGATCACTGGGAGCACGCGCTGCTCGCCCT
>JBQCJL010000353.1:0-3032 GCA_051952795.1 Marmoricola sp. | reverse complement strand
GTCCCCCAGAGCACGACGGGCACCAGCGGAACGCCCGCGTCGGCGGCGATCCGGACAGCACCGGTCTTGAGGTCCTTGATCAGGAAGCTCCGCGAGATCGTCGCCTCGGGGAAGATGCCCACCAGCTCGCCGGCCTTGAGGTGCTCGACGGCCTGGCTCATTGAGTCGGATCCGGCGGCTCGGTCGACGCTGAGGTGATGGAACGACCGCATCACCGGTCCGCCGACGGGATGGTCGAAGACCTCGCGCTTGGCCATGAAGCGCGTGAGCCGACCGCGCTCGACGCCCGGATAGCCCGCCATCAGGTAGTCGACGTAGGACAGGTGATTGACCGCCAGCAGACAGCCACCCTCCTTCGGGATGTTCTCCAGCCCGGGCATGGTGATCTTGATGTCGCCAAGCCGGAACCAGGTCTTGGCGACGGCGATCACGATCGGATAGCTGATGTCCATGATCGAGATCGTTGCACGCTCACCTGACCGAAAACCACCGGACGTCTGGTCGCGGACCTGCGAGACTCACCCCATGCGCCCCATCATGCAGAGCGACAAGCTCCAGCACGTCCGCTACGACGTCCGCGGCCCGATCCTGGTGGAGGCGCAGCGCCTGGAGGCCGAGGGCCACAAGATCCTCAAGCTGAACATCGGCAACCCGGCGCCGTTCGGCTTCGAGGCGCCCGAGGCGATCCTCGCGGACGTCATCCACAACCTCCCGAACGCCCAGGGCTACTCCGACTCCCGTGGCATCTACTCCGCCCGGACCGCCGTGGCGCAGTACTACCAGTCGCGCGGCCTCACCGATGTCGGCGTCGACGACGTGTTCATCGGCAACGGGGTCTCGGAGCTCATCACGATGACGCTCCAGGCCTTCCTGAACGAGGGCGACGAACTCCTCGTCCCGGCACCCGACTATCCCCTGTGGACCGGGTCGGTCTCCCTGTCGGGCGGCATCCCGGTGCACTACCGCTGCGACGAGGAGAACGGTTGGGACCCGGACCTCGCCGACATCGAGGCCAAGATCACCGAACGGACGCGCGGCTTGGTCCTCATCAACCCGAACAACCCGACCGGCGCCGTGTACAGCCCGGAGACCGTCAAGGGGATGGCTGACATCGCCCGGCGGCACAATCTGGTGGTCTTCAGCGACGAGATCTACGAGAAGATCCTCTTCGACGACGCCGTGCACCACCACACCGCGACCTTCACCGGCGACGACGTCCTGTGCCTGACCTTCAGCGGCCTGTCGAAGGCCTACCGCGTCTGCGGCTACCGAGCGGGATGGGTCGCGATCACCGGTCCTCGCCATCTCGCGGCCGACTACCTCGAGGGCATCACGCTGCTGGCGAATATGCGGATGTGCGCTAACGTACCCGCGCAGCACGCCATCCAGACCGCGCTCGGCGGCTACCAGTCGATCAACGAGTACATCGGCCCGGGCGGCCGCTTCTACGAGCAGTCGAAGACCGCCTGGCGGCTGCTGAACGAGATTCCCGGCGTCACCTGTGTCGAGCCACGGGGCGCCCTCTACTGCTTCCCCCGCCTGGACCCCGAGGTCTACCCGATCAAGAACGACGAGGACTTCGTCATCGAGCTCCTCCGCGCCAAGAAGATCCTGGTGACGCACGGAACCGGCTTCAACTGGTTCGAGCCGGATCACTTCCGGCTGGTCACCCTCCCCGACGTCGACCTGCTGACCGAGGCGATCGGTCGGATCGCCGACTTCCTCGCGATGAAGCGCGCCTAGCCTCCGGGCGAAATAGACTGAGCTCGTGTCCCGGCAGGTCTCGCGACTCACCGTCGACGATCTGGCGCTGCTGCCTGATCGCTGTGGCTCCTGCGTCTTCTGGGAGCTCGACCCGGTCAGTCGGGCAGCCGCCTGTGGTCGCGAGCGCGCCGAGAAGGCAGCGTGGGTCGCGGGGGTCCTCCACGACTGGGGGTCGTGCGGTCAGATCGTCACGATCGACGACGAGTACGCCGGCCACATCCTCTGGGCGCCGCCGGTCTATGTGCCGGCGGCTGCCGGCTTCGCGACCGCGCCCGTGAGCGCTGACGCCGTGCTCCTGGTGGCCGCTCACGTCGACCCGCGGTTCCGTGAGGCCGGTCTCGGGCGCATCCTGGTGCAGGCGATGGTGCGGGATCTCATCCGCAAGGGAGAGTTCCGCGCGGTCGAGGCGTTCGGCGATCTGCGCGGGACGGAGGGTGACTGCATCCTGCCCGCCGACTTCCTGCTGTCCCTGGGGTTCGCGACTCACCGCCCGCACGAGCGGTATCCGAGGCTGCGCATGGATCTGCGCAGCGTGGTGACGTGGCGATCCGAGTTCGAGGCCGCGATCGAACGTCTGCTGAAACCAGCACGGCGGGGCAAGCCAAGCCCTGCGGTTCGCACGGCTCAGGCTCACCCCGCCGAACGGACGGGCATGAACGGGGTTTCGTGACGCCGCTGCGCGGCTCCTCAACCCCCGGGATCAGATGAAGTCGGCGAGCTCCTTGAGCAGCGCGGACTTGGGGCGGGCGCCCACGATCTCCTTGACGACCTCGCCGCCCTGGTAGACCTTGAGCGCCGGGATGCCCGTCACGCGGTACTGCGAGGGCGTGACCGGGTTCTCGTCGACGTTGAGCTTGACGAAGCGAACCTTGTCACCGTGCTCCGCGGAGAGCTCGTCCAGGATCGGAGCGACCTGACGGCACGGGCCGCACCACTCAGCCCAGAAGTCCACGAGAACCGGCTTGTCGGACTTCAGAACCTCGGCTTCGAAGTTGGCGTCCGTGACTGCATCGAGGTGAGACATGTCGACTTTCCTTCTTGGTAGTGGTGCGGGCGGAGCGCGGGTGGTCGCTCACGACAAGTGAACACCCGCCTCCCGACAATTGTTCCGTCAGACCAGCGCTGCCTGGGCCTCGGCGTGCTCGAGGTCGGCGAGGAAGCGCTCTGCATCGAGTGCGGCAGCACAGCCGGACCCCGCTGCGGTGATCGCCTGGCGGTAGGTGTGGTCCACCAGGTCGCCACAGGCGAAGACGCCGGTGACGTTGGTG
>JBQCJL010000352.1:0-11876 GCA_051952795.1 Marmoricola sp. | reverse complement strand
GCCCTCTCCTTCATCGCCGGGCACACGGTGCAGGAGCTGGAGGAGCTGTCGGACGAGATCTTCGACGAGGCGATGGCGCATCGGATCTGGCCCGGCACCCGGGCACTGGCGCAGCTCCACCTCGACCAGGGGCAGCGGGTCTGGCTGGTGACCGCGGCGCCGATCGAGATCGCCTCGATCATCGCCCAGCGCCTGGGGCTCACCGGCGCCATGGGCACGGTGGCCGAGAGCATCGACGGGGTCTACACCGGCCGCCTGGTCGGCGACATGCTGCACGGCCCGGCCAAGGCGGAGGCGGTCAAGGCCCTGGCAGAGCGCGAGGGCCTGGAGCTCGACCGCTGCTCGGCCTACTCGGACTCCTTCAACGACCTGCCGATGCTCTCGCTCGTGGGTGACCCGTGCGCGATCAACCCGGACTCTCGGCTGCGCTCCTACGCCCGCAAGCAGGGGTGGCGGATCCGGGACTACCGGACCGGTCGCAAGGCCGCCCGAGCCGGCCTGATCGGCGCCACGGTGGGGGGCGCGGTGGCCGGCGGCGTCGCCGCGGGAGCTGCGGTACGGCGGCGCAACCCCTGGTTCGGGCACGGCTGAGGTGGGGTGCCGGGATCGGCGGAACCGTTCCCAAGTGGCCTCTGAGCAGGTAATCTGCCTAGAGGGGTCGGCATCTGGGAAATGCCGAGCGAGGGAGCCGTCATGGACACCACTGCAGTTGAACGCGACATCGTCGCGTCCGCAGTCCTGTCCGCGGCCGACTCCCCGAACGCCTTCGGCGACGCGGAGCACGCCACCGCCTCGGCCACCGACGAGGACGTCGCGGCGCGGATCATCTCCCTGGTCGAGCTCGCCCGATCCGGCGACAAGAGCGCCTTCGGAGAGCTGTACGACCACTACCACGCGGCCGTCTTCCGCTTCCTCTACTACCGGGTCTCCTCGACGACGCTGGCGGAGGACCTGACCGCGGAGACGTTCTTCCGGGCGCTGCGCGGCATGTCGTCCTTCCGCTGGCAGGGGCGCGACTTCGGCGCCTGGTTGATGACCATCGCCCGCAACCTGGCCGCCGACCACTTCAAGGCGGGGCGGACACGGCTCGAGCAGACCACCGAGGACACCCAGACCCTCGACTCGACGGCCGACGGTCCCGAGCGCGAGGTGCTGGCCCTGCTCACCAGCGAGGCGCTGCGCGACGCGCTCGCCAAGCTCCCGCTCGAGCAGCGGGAATGCGTGGTGATGCGGTTCCTCGAGGGCCTCTCCATCGCCGAGACCGCGGACATCATGGGTCGCAGCGTCGGAGCGATCAAACAGCTTCAGCTGCGGGGAATCCGGAATCTTGCCAAGCTAGTTCCTGTGGGGTCGCTGTGAGCGGCTTCCGGGCCATAACTCGACGCCTCTCGGGTTCGTTGGCCAACGAGAAACAGCAGAATTCCCCAGGACGGCCTGTCATGCATCCCCGACCCCAGCCCACCACCGGCGCTGAAGCCTTCGCGCGCATGCTCGACGGTGTCGCGGACGTCCGCGCGGGGGAGGTCCCCGACCGCGAGGACCGGCCCGAGCTCGTCGCCCGCGGCCACGCCTTGGGTCACGTCGAGGTGCCGGCTCCTCGCCCGGAGTTCTCCGCCAGCCTCCGTGCACGCTTGTTGGAAGCCGACCCGGCGCCGCTGCGCGAGCCCGAGCCACCGGTCGCCGAGGTAGCGGCGGCCGTCATCGATCTGGCCGCAGCGCGCAAGCGCAAGGCGACCCGACGCGCCTACACCGCCGCCGCCGTCGGCTCGATGGTGCTCGGCACCGCGGGCATCGCCGCGGCCGCCCAGAGCGCCCTGCCCGGCAGCCCCCTCTACGGCGTCAAGCGCGCCATCGAGGGCGTCGAGCTGTCGTTCGCGACCAATGACAATGCCCGCGGCCAGGACCTGCTCGACCAGGCCCGTACCCGGCTGAGCGAGGTCAAGGCGCTGTCGGCGGAGGGATCCAGCGCCTCCAACACGCAGCTGATCCAGCAGACGCTGCAGGCCTTCGCGAGCAGCGCGAGCGAGGGCACCAACCTGCTCTTCACCAACTACCAGCGGCAGGGCAACGCTGGCGACCTGTCTGTCATCCAGCGGTTCGCCTCCGCAGCCGCCAATCAGCTGAACTCGATGGCGCCGAGCGTTATCGACCAGAACCGCGCGCAGATGCTCGAAGCTTCGTCGTTGATCGCGAACGTCGAGCAGCAGTCGAAGCTGCTCTGTCCGACCTGCGCGGCGTTGCCACCGCTCAACGAGAAGTACCAGAAGCTGTCGGCAAGCCAGTCCTCCTCCGCCGGCCTGAGCGCACTGCTCGCCGCGCCCGCGCCCAAGGTCGAGGTCAAGGCGCCGGTCACCAGTCAGCGCCGCGCCTCGACGAGCACCACGGCAAGTCAACCGACGAGATCGACCACGACCCCCACGACGCCCAGCAAGCCGCCGGTCGAGCCGCCTACGAACCCGACGACGCCCGCGACCACCGCGGTCGGCAAGACCCTGACAGCGGTTACGAAGCCGGTGACGACGACGCTGACGTCAGTCCTTCAGGTCACGACCAACACCCTCACGGGCGTCACCAACACGGTGGGTGGCCTGCTCGGCGGATTGACCGGCAGCAAGTAGCAGCCACAAGCCGCTAGCGGGCGAAGACCGACTCGCGCTGCATCAGCAGCGTGTAGAGGTTCTGCTGGATGGACTCGCGCACCTGGTCGGTCACGTTGAACACCAGCATCGGGTCGTCCGCGGCACTCGTGTCGTACTCGTCGGTGCGGATCGGCTCACCGAACTCGATCAGCCACTTGGACGGCAGCGGGATCAGACCCAGCGGGCCCAGCAGCGGGAACAGCGGGGTGATCGGGATGTACGGGATGCCCAGGAGCCGCGCGAGCGACGGGACGTTGCCGACCAGCGGATAGATCTCCTCCGCGCCCACGACGGAGGTCGGGATGATCGGGACGCCGGTACGGATCGCCGCCGAGACGAATCCTCCACGACCGAAGCGCTGGAGCTTGTAGCGCTCCGCGTAGGGCTTGCCGATCCCCTTGAATCCCTCGGGCCACACGCCCACCAGCTCGCCTCCGGCCAGCATGCGCTCGGCGTCCTCGTTGCAGGCCAGGGTGGCGCCGCCCTTGCGCGCGATGTCGCCGATGAACGGGAGCGAGAACACCAGGTCCGCGCCCAGCGGGCGCAGGAACCGGCCGGCGTGGTCGTGGATCGAGACCGCCGTCATCATGCCGTCGACGGGGATCGTGCCCGAGTGGTTGGAGACCATCAGGGCACCGCCGGTGGCGGGGATGTTCTCGATGCCCCGCACCTCGACGCGGAACCACTTCTCCTTCAGCGGTCGCATCGCGGCGAAGAGGAAGCGCTCGGTGATCTCGCGGTCGAAGCCGTAGTCGTCGACCTCGTAGTCACCGCTGAGTCGTCGGCGCAGGAAGGCGAGGAGCTCCGCCAAGCGAGCCTCGTAGTTGTGACCGAAGACCTCACGGGCGGCGGAGGTGAGCGCCGAGAGCCAGTCCCCGACGGGAATGCCGGCTGCCAACGGCCGCGGCGTCGTGGTCGTCGCTGGGCGAAGGCTGGTCGTCGCGACGGCGTCCTGCGTCTCGGTACTCGGCTGGAGGTTCAGGGTCCGGGTCGACTCCTTGGCCTCCACGTACGGCTTGGGGCGGGTGTCCTTGATGGGCAGCGCGAGATTGCGGGCCGAAGCCGAGGGATTGGCGGTGCCGGTCCCTCGCCCGGGGCGACCGCGGGTGCCGAGCGGGATCACGTTGCTGGCGACGTCGGTGGAGTTCTGCTCGTCATTGGTCATGACGGCGAGCCTTCCTGCGCGTAGGAGCCGGCGGTGGCGAGCGCGCCCTTCATGCTCGCCTCGATGGAGCGAAGACGATCGGGGTTGAGGAAGCCCGGGTTCACCACGGCGGCGAAGTCGTTGAACGCCTGCTCGGTGGTGTACACGGGCTCGTAGCCGAGCACGGAGCGGACCCGGTCGTTGCAGACGCCGCGGCCGTAGGTGAGCCAGGCGATCTGGTGCGCCGTGAACTCGGGGCCGCCGAAGCGACGCGCGAGGGTCCCGAAGCCCGCGACACCGACGGCAGGCAGCGGGACGCCCTGCTTGCCCAGCCGACGCAGCGCCTGGGTCAGCGTGATCACGCCCGAGCCCGCGACGTTGAAGGTGCCGCCCACGTCGGTGACGGTCGCGCGCTCGAGGGCGCCGTGAGCATCGTGCTCGTGCACGAACTGTAGCCGCGGGTTGAACCCGAGCACCGTGGGGACCACGGGCATCTTGAAGTACGAGGTCAGCGGCGTGTAGACGAGAGGGCCGATCATGTTGGCCATCCGCAGCGTCGTGATGGTGACGTCGGGACGACGGCGGGCGAACCCGCGCACGTAGCCCTCGACCTCGGCGACGTCCTTGGGATAGCCCGCGCCGGGCAGCCGTCGCGCCGGCATGTCCTCGGTGAACATGGCGGGGTCGCGGTTGGTGGCGCCGTAGACCGCCGTGGACGACTTCACGACCAGGCGCTGCAACTCGGGCGCCTGCTGGCAGGCAGCGAGCAGCTGCATGGTGCCGATGACGTTGAGCTCCTTCATGGAGCCGCGTCCACTCACCGGGGTCGGCTCGACACCCGCGTGCACCACGGTGTCCACGTGTTCGCGCACGAGGACCTTGGCGATGACGGGGTTGCGGATATCCGCACGGACGAACTGCATGGCGCCGGTGCCGAGCTTGGGCGGCGTGACGTCCACGCCGATCACGCGATCGACGTCAGGATGCTCCGCAAGACGCCGTGCGAACCGGCGACCGAGGTCGCCGGCGACACCAGTGACAAGTACGACGCGGCCCATCTCAGGCTCCCAGCAGTCCCCGCGGAGGGCTTACTTGCCGAGCTTGCGACGCTGCACGCGCGTCTTCTTGAGCAGCTTGCGGTGCTTCTTCTTCGCCATACGCTTGCGGCGCTTCTTGATGACTGAACCCACGTCGACCCTTTGAAAAGTTGAGGATGAAGAGGGTTCAGCCTATCGGCTAAGCAATGCCGCGAACGAATCGTCCACGAGACGTCACACACTCTTAACCCGCGTGGGATCTTGAGCCCCGCTGCCCATGAGTCTTGTCAGGCGTCGCAGATGTGCGTCGAATGCAAGGCGGAGGAGCGCTGGCGCACTAGAGGTGCGTCAAGCGACGACAACGCGGCAGGCGACGTGCAGCTGCGGCGTCCTCACCCTGCTTGGTAGAAGCTCTTCTCGATGTAGGCGTTGACGTCCTTCTCGCTGACACGGAAGGAACGGCCGACGCGCACCGCCGGAAGTTCCCCGCCGTGGACGAGCCGGTACACCGTCATCTTCGAGACACGCATCACCGCGGCAACCTCCGCGATGGTCAAGAACTTAACGTCGGAGACGCCACTGTCTCCAGGCAAGTTCACAGGCATAGCGCACCGACTTTCTTTGGCACGCCCTACGGCTTCCCCACCGCAGACCCCGCGTGCACAGTGATGTGAGAATAGAGCCTGGTGTGACTCGTGGGGAAGAGGTTACAGAAGATATTTTCCCATAGTTCCGCGTGTCGCGTTGACTCAGCCAGCCGACAGCGTCCGAGAACGGTCCCTAGCGGCCGTCATAGCCCGCGCAAAGGCTCCTCTTAGGCCAGACTCCTCGAAGACCGCCAGAGCGGCTGCTGTGGTGCCTCCTGGGGACGTGACGCGCTCGCGCAGCAACGTCGGATGGTCGCCGGTGGCGCTCGCCATGGTCGCGGCCCCCAGAACCGTCTGGATCGCCAGCTCCGAGGCGATGTCGCGGGTCAGTCCCAGGCTCACCCCGGCGTCGATCATCGCCTCGATGACGAGGAAGACATACGCGGGTCCTGAGCCGGAGACCGCCGTGACCGCATCCTGCTGGCTCTCGGGCACCTCGACGACGTGACCCGTCGAGGCCAGCAGCTCGCGCGCGGTGTCCAGCTGCGCCGCGGTGCAGTGGCGTCCGGGCGACATCGCCGCCACGCCTGCCCCGACCAGCGCCGGGGTGTTCGGCATCACCCGCACGACGCCGACGGGCCCGGAGAGGGCCTCCTCGATGGCCCTGGTGGAGATCCCGGCCGCCAACGAGATCAGGAGGTGCTCGGCGGTCAGCGAGGGGGCCAGCTCTCGCGCCACGCCGGCGATGTCGCCGGGCTTCACCACCAGGAAGATCGTGGACGCCTGTGCGACGTCGGCGATCTCATCGACGACGGTAACCCCGTACTTCTCCCGCAGCTCCGCGGCCCGATCGCTGCGCCGCTCGCAGACCAGGACGTCCGCCGGCGCGACCGAACCGCGCAGCACTCCGGCGAGGAGCGCCTCGCCCATCATTCCGACGCCGACGAATCCGATACGCATAGCTGATGAGGCTAGTGCTCAGCCCCAGTGCAGGCGAGCGAAGGCCAGCGCCTCCAGCAGGTCCTGCTCCCGGGCCGACTTGCTGCCCGCCTTGCGCGTGCTGATCTCCGCCACGATGTGGCCCGCGAATCCGGTGTCGCTGAGATGCCCGAGGAGCTCCGCGCACGGCTGCGAGCCGCGGCCGGGAATCAGATGCTCGTCACGCGGCGACCCGAGCCCGTCGGTCAGGTGGAGATGACGCAGGGCGGGACCCATCCGCTTCGCCAGCTCCAACGAGTCCATCCGCGCCGTGGCGGCATGGGACACGTCGAGGGTCATGTTCCGGTAGGGCTGGTCGGTCGGGTCCCAGCCCGGCGCGTACATCACCAGATCGCGAGCGGTGGCCCGCCAGGGGTACATGTTCTCCACGGCGAACGCGATCCCGGTCTTCGCCTCCAGCTCCGCGATGCCCTCCACGAAGGCGTCCGCATAGTCGCGCTGCCAGCGGAAGGGAGGATGCACCACGACCACGTCGGCGCCGACCAGATCCGCCATCTCGGCGCTGCGCTCGAGCTTGACCCAGGGATCGGTGCCCCACACCCGCTGGGTGATGAGCAGGCACGGCGAATGCACCGCGCACACCGGCATCTCGTGGTACTCGGAGAGCGCCTTCACCTTCTCGGGCGACTGGCTGACGCTGTCGATGCTGACCATCACCTCCACGGCGTCGTACCCGAGCCGGGACGCGTAGTCGAACCCGTGCGAGACGTCGTCGGGGTAGACCGACGCGGTCGAGAGCGCGAAGAGCGGCGGCGCCTGGGACATCGAAACGGCGTTACCCGATGTAGAGGAAGCTGAGCTTGTCGAGGCGCTCGAGGATGACGCCCTCGCGCAGGGCCCAGGGGCAGATGTCGAGCTGGGGCAGATCGAAGATGTCCATCACCGCCGACGCGACCAGTGCTCCGGCCAGGAGCTGGTGCGACCGCTCCGCCGACACTCCGGGCAGCTCGGCGAGCTGCGCGGGAGACATTCTCGCGAGTCGAGGGATCCAGAGCTCGAGGTCCTCGGCGGGCAGGATGCGCTTGGCCCGGATCCCTTCCGTTGACGCGGGCGCTCCGCAGATGCGCGCCAGTGAGCGGAAGGTCTTCGATGTCGCCGCCGCCTGCTCAGGTCGGCCCGCCCGCAGGATGGTGCCCGCCTCGCGGGCGATCTGCGCGCGCACGGAGGTCCGGAGCTGGCGGATCGCGCCGTCGCTGCGGTCCGCCAGGTGCTCACGGGTCAGGCGGCCCGCGCCGAGGGGCAGGGACACCGCGGCGGCCGGAGCCTCGTCGGCACCCGCGGCCATCTCCAGGGAGCCGCCGCCGATGTCGAACACCGCCAGGTTGCCGGCCGACCAGCCGAACCAGCGTCGGACGGCCAGGAAGGTCAGGCGCGCCTCGTCCTCGCCCGGCAGAACCTGGAGGACCGCGCCGGTCTCCTCCCGCACGCGCTTGAGGACGGTCTCGCTGTTGGTGGCATCGCGCACCGCGGAGGTCGCGAACGCATACGTCTCCTCGCAGCCCTTGTCCTCAGCCAGCACGAGGGCGTTCGCCACGAACGCGACCAGCGCCGTGGTGCCGGCCTCGCTCAGCTCACCGTCGTCGGTGAGGTGCTCGGCCAGCCGCAGGGGCTCCTTGTACGACGACGCAGGCATGGGAGCCGCGCCGGCATGCGCATCGAAGACCAACAGGTGACCCGTGTTGGAGCCGATGTCCAGGACGCCCAAACGCATACAGCGACATTAGCGACTACCGGATCGGGATGTTCAGCCTGCTGAAGGAGACGATGCGTGGCTCGTGGTAGTAGGACAGGTTCAGGTAGTGGATCGTGCGCGGCATCGTGACGTCGAACGTCGCATGGCCCGCGACGATCGCATGCGTCGCGTAGAGCACGTGGTTCCAGCGCACCTGGACCAGACCGCCCGGACTCACGACGCCCGGGGCCGTCACGGTCACGTACACGCGCACCTTGCCGTTGGACAGCCGGATCGCTCGCGTCGTCATCGTGCCCTTCGACCTGACCACGGCGCTGGAAGCCGTTGACGAGGTCGAACTGGTCCACAGGGAGCGACTCACGGTCACGCGGGCGGACAGGCGGTGCAGCAGGTCCGCACTCCGGACGGTGTAGGTCCAGCCCGTCCCGCCGGCGATCGGCTGGCCGTCCCGGTACCACTGCACGTTCCTCGTGGCGTCGGCCGGGAACGGGGCCCCTGCCTTCACGGTCAGGACCCGTCCGACCAGAGCCGTACCGGACAGCACCGCCCCCGACGCGAGCCGGGTGGTGCCGCCCATGACGATGGGCGTGGCCGTGGAGCTCACCGACGCGTTGTGGTAGCCCGTGGCCGCGACCCGCTCGATCACCGACAGCGTCTTGCCCACCACGAGGGTGCTCGGCCAGTAGGTCAGGCCGGTGGCACCCGGGATCGCGACGCCGTTGGCGTACCACTGATAGGTCACCTTCGACGGAGTGGCGGACCACCGCGCCGGGGTGTAGCGCGAGGCGACGCCGTAGCGCGGGTTGTTGGTGATCGACGGTTGCGTCACGATCTGCAGCGTTCCCAGCTGCACCGGCTTCGACAGCGCGGTGGTGCGGGTGAGCGTGTTGTAGCCGGGCGAGGACGCGACGACCGTGACCGAGAGACGCTTGCCGAGCTGCGCGGGCGTCGGTGTGTACGTGGGCAGGGTCGCGCCGCGGATGGGCGCGCCGTTGAGGTTCCACTGGTAGCTGACCGTCGGTGTCGTCGTTCCGGTGATCGTGCCCGGGTCGATGGTCAGGGGCGCGCCGACCGCCGGGGTCGGCAACGCGGCCAGGGCGCCGGCGTGGAAGGTGCCGGGGATGATCACGGCCGTCGGCTTGGAGGCGGCGGTGCGCGAGGCGTAGCCCGGCGTCCGCGCCGTCACCTTGACCCGGACGGTCTTGGCGAGCAGGTCCGGCGTCGGGGTGAAGGTGGCCGACGTCGCCCCCGGGATGGGCGTCAAGCCCTGGTACCACTGATAGGTGAAGGTGCCGACCGGGCTCCAGGTCCCGTTCACGGCGGTGAGCGGAGTGCCCACGGTCGCAACCCTGGCGCCGCTGACCGCCGGGAACATCAGGATCTTGAAGAGGCCGGGGAGGACGCCGGTGGCGGTGCGAGCGGTCGCCGCCGCGGTCTTGTAGCCAGTGGCCGTCGCCGTGGTCGTCACCGTGATGGTGGCCCCGACGTCGGAGGCGGTGGGAACGTAGGTCGAGGCGGTCGCACCCGGGATCGCCACACCGTTGGAGAACCACTGGTAGGTGACGCTGGGCGTCGGCTTCCAGGCAGCGCCCTGGGCCACCAGCGGCACGCCGACCTGCGGAGCGCCCACGACGACGGGAGTGCCGCTGGCCAACAGCGTGCCCGCGAGCACGGCGGCCGACGCCGGCGAGACGACGCTGGTGGACTTCACCCCACCCATGGAGGCGGTGACCTTGACCGTGAGCTTCTGTCCGAGCTGAGCAGGCGTCGGCGTGAACCGCTGTGACGTGGCGCCGCTGATCGGGACACCGTTGGCGAACCAGGCATAGCCGAAGCTCACGAGGCCCGCAGGGCGCCAGGTCCCCGGAGATGCAGTCAACGTGACGCCGACCGTCGGGATGCCCGGAACGCGCGGCAGCGTCGCGTTGGTCATCTTGAGGTCGCCGACGTGGATGAAGGCGGAGGGCCAGGTGTAGGTGCCCGGATACAGGTGTCGCTGCGAGTAGTTGCCCGCGGAGACGTAGTTGTACTCCTCGATGAGGATGCTGTGGTCGGAGTAGACCCGCGCGACCCAGGCGACGTGGCCCAGACGCGAGCTCGCCGACCCGGCGTTCCACCACGCCACCGCGCCGACCGACGGCGTGCTGTTGACCGCGAAGCCGAGCGTCCGCGCGGCCGACGCCCACTGATAGGCGTTGCCCCAGTGGACCCCGCCCCAGTTGTTCTTGAACGGCAGGCGGTTGTCGTTGGTCAGCCGCCACGCGACGAACGAGGTGCACTCGCGGCTGTAGAAGTACCAGGGGTCGACGAGGGCGTCGCGCGGCTGTGCGCGCAGGTACGCCGGATAGTCGTTGACCAGCGCCGTCGCCGACACGGGCGACGAGGCCAGCAGTCCACCCACGAGGGACAGGCAAAGGGCGACACCAGCAACGGCGGAACCACGCCGAGTCAAGGGGACACGCCGGAGCGTGCGTCGCCAGATACGCATGGGGTTGAGGTTAAGCGTGTGAAAGGTGAGTTGTCACGGGGTTGGTGAGAAAAGATCGCGACACGCCGGGGGAAATGCTTGCTTCTTGGCGTGTCGCAGGCCGCGGTTTCACCACAGCTGTAGTGAAACCTCACCGCCGCGCAGAACCCCGCCCCCACCGAATAGGCTCTCCAGATGCCCGAGGTGGATCTGGACTTTCCGCGCAGTTGGTTGGAGTTTGTCGACCCCGCCGACCCGAATCAGGTCTACCGGTGCGATCTGACCTGGCTGACCTCCCGCTGGACCTGCATCTTCGGGCAGGGGTGCCCCGGCATCTACGAGACCTCGCCCGAGAGCGGCTGCTGCACCCTCGGGGCGCACTTCAGCGACCAGGACGACGAGGACCGCGTCGCTGCCTGGGCGGAGAAGCTGGGGGACGATCTCTGGCAGAACCGCAGGATGGTCGTGGACAAGAAGGGCCGGCTGCCGCGCAAGAAGTGGGTCGAGCTCGAGGACGACGCCCGCAAGACCCGGACCGTTCAGGCCGCGGACGGATCGCAGGCCTGCATCTTCCACAACGATCGCGACTTCCCCGGCGGATACGGGTGCGCCCTGCATGCCCTCGCGCTCCGGGAGGGCGTCCACTTCGTCGAGACCAAGCCGGATGTCTGCTGGCAGCTTCCCCTGCGCCGCAGCTTCCGCGATGTCGAGCGCACCGACGGCACCACCTATAACGAGATCAGCATCGGGGAGTACGACCGACGCGGGTGGGGCCCTGGTGGGCACGACCTGGATTGGTACTGCTCGGGCAACACCGAGGCACATGTCGGCATGGAGCCGGTGTACCTCTCCAACGCCACCGAGCTGATCACGCTGATGGGTCAGGAGGCCTACGACGTCCTCGCGCGGCATTGCGAGGCTCGCCTGGGATCCGGCGAATCCGTCGCCCGTCATCCCGCTTTCTCGACGTCAAGTTAACGATCCCTAACCCCGGCATTGGGACACCCCCGGTGTCCACCCCGATTCGGGCAGGGTTAAGAATCTCGACATGCGCCTGGACCACATCGTCTTCGCTGCCGGACCCAAGGGCCTGAAGGAGACCACGCAGCGCCTGTCTGCACTCCTGGGCGAGGAATTCATCGATGGTGGAATCCATCCCCGCTTCGGCACCAGAAACGCTGTGTTGCCGCTGCCCGGCGGCACCTACCTCGAAGTCGTCGAGGTCCTCGACCACCCCGCATCCGACAAGGCGCCCTTCGGCCAGGCCGTGCGTGCCCGTACCGAGCTCGGTGGCGGCTGGTTGGGGTGGG
>JBQCJL010000351.1:0-6284 GCA_051952795.1 Marmoricola sp. | reverse complement strand
CGCCGCCCGCAGCACCTGGGCGATCATGGACGAATGGATCGACCAGTACTCGACGGAGGCGGTGACACCGCCCGAGCCGGCCGAGGAGAAGGTGGCCCTCAAGCCCGCGATCGGCGCCAACCCTGAGCGGCGCTACGGGTCGCAGGCCTCGCGCAACCTGAGCAAGCGAAGCTGACCTCGGATGGGGGACGGCCTCGAGCCCGGCGCAAGCATCGGGCAGTACACGATCGAGGACGAGCTGGGCCGTGGTCCGCTCGGCATCTCCTACCGCGCGCGGGATGCCTCCGGTGACCTCGTCGCCCTCAAGGTGCTCGCGTCGAGTGCTCCGCTCACGGACAGCGAGAAGGCGCGCATCGCGCGGGACTTCCACAGCCTCGAGGACCTTCAGAGCCCCCAGATCCCGGTGCTGCTGGAGTTCGTCCGCTACGACCATCGCTACGTGATCGCCACCGACTTCCTGCCCCTGGGCAACCTGGCCGCACGCCTCGAGCGCGGCCCGCTGCCGCTGCCGGCCGCGATCACCCTGATCCGGCACCTGACCTACGCGGTCGGCCGGGCGCACCTGGTCGGCGTGGTGCACGGCGGGATCAAGCCGTCCAACGTCCTTCGCCGTGAGGTGAACGGGCGGCCGGTGCCCGTTCTCGGTGACTTCGGTGGAGCGCTGCGCACCCATCCGTGGATCACGCCCGAGCATGCGGCCGACGCCCCCGCTTACCGGGCTCCCGAGCTTCCGGCGGGTCAGCCGACGGCTGCGAGCGACGTCTACTCCCTCGGCGTCCTGCTGTCCGCCACCACCGGGCCGGACGCGCCCGAGCCGGTGCAGCGCGTCATCGCCCATGCGACCCAGCAGGATCCGGCGCGCCGGTTCCGTACGGCGCACGAGATGTTCACGGCACTGACCGACATCGACAGCACCGCCCTCGTGCAGGCCGCACCCGCGCCGGCCACTCCTCCGCCGGCGGCCGACGTCGCACCCGAGGGGGAGGGTGCTGTCGCCGCGCCTGTGGACGAGATACCGGTCGCGGTCGCGGCGCAGGCACCGTCGGAGCGCAAGAGGTTCATCACGCCCGAGGAGATCGCCGCCGCGGATCGTGGCTACCGCTCCAAGGCGCCGTTCATCGCCGGAGGCGTCATCGTCGCCGCGGTCGCCGCGATCGTGCTGACCGTCGTCCTGTCGGGCAACAAGGGCTCGGTCTTCACGGGCAAGACCACGCCACCCACGCCGCCCGCCGCGACGGCGAAGGCCGGCTACCGATCAGTCCTCTTCACGCTGTCGCAGCCCGTCGGGGACGCCTCCGTGGTGGAGGTCAAGGACGGCACGAGTTGGACGCAGGTCGGCGGAACGTCCTACACCCTGCCGACCGTGGTCGGGGGAACGCGCGCCTGCGCCACCTTCCGGGTGGCGGACGAGAGCTCCAATCCCGCTACCTACAGCACCCTCACCACAGCGTGCGGCACCAGCCTGCCGCCCACGCTCACCGTCAAGCTCGACCGAGCCGATTGCAAGGTCGCCGGCTATCTCCAGGTCTGCTACACGTTCCTCGCAAGCGGACTGCGTCCCGGGACGACGCACACCTTGACGCTGCGGCTCAACGGTCAGGTGCTGGGCACGCGGAGGATCACCGTGGACAAGTCGGGACACGCCTCGTTGCCCGACCACGAACACTTCCACTTCGAAGCCATGACGGGTGGCGGCAGAGCGTCCGTCACCTACGCCGGCCTCCGAGCGACCTGGATCGTCTCGAACGTCTGACCCGGCTCAGCCGATGCCGCTGCCGCCACCGCCGCCACCACCGGAGGGCGGCGGCGGGGGAGGCGGGGGAGGCGCGGAGACGGGCGCGCGGACGATGGAGACCTTCACGATCGGCGAGACGCCGAGCTTGCGGTAGCCCGAGGCCGGCGCCACGACGCGGAACGTGGCGGTGCCGACGGTGCGCGCGAGCTTGGTGAACGCGTAGCTCCCCTTGGTGCCCGAGCGGCCGGTGGCCACGACGACCCAGCGCCCGCCTGTGTACTGCTGGAACTGCAGCGGGATGTTCGCAACGTGCGGGGTGACGGCACCGTAGATCCGCAGATAGCGCCCGACGTAGACCGTGCTCCACGTCCGGTAGGCGGTGATGCTGACCGGCTGGTAGACGCCGACGGAGATCGTGTTGGACGTCGTCGCCAGGTAGCCCGTCCGTGCGGCGACGACGGACCTGACCTTCCAGACGCCGGTCGTGGCCCGCGCCTTGACCAGGGTGGCGACGCCCGAGGTGTTCGTCGCTGCCGAGCCCAGGGTCGTCCAGGTGGTCCCGGAGAGCTGCTGGAAGGTCACGGTCACGTTGGGGGCAGCCGGCTGGAGCGCGGCGTGGAAGGTGTCGGCCTTGCCGACGTTGATCTTCGAGGCGGTGGCGCTCAGCCTGAGCCCCGGCTTGACCGCCACCGAGAGCACGTTGGAGGTGCTCGGCAGGGGGTCGAGCGTCGAGCTCGCGTAGAGAACGCGGTACTGCGTCGCCTTGGTCGGGGCGACCGTGAACACCGTTCCCGGCGCGGCGGTCTGGTCGACGGTCCACGCACCGCCGGCCACGCTCTTCTCCAGCGTGTTCAGCCCCGCGGGATTGACGATCGTGACGCCGCCGTCGGAGGTCTGGGTCCTCGGGGTGATGGTCGTCGACGATCCATAGGGGACCGACGTCGCGCCTTGGGTGGCCGTCGTCGAGCTGGTCGGAGTCTGCACGTCGTAGTCGGTGATGTTGCCCGCCGCGGTGACGCGCAGGTGATCGAACGCGAAGGCGCCGGTGCATCCGAGCTCGAAGGCTGCCCGAGCGGTGCCGGATTTGCCGTTGAAGAAGGTGCTCAGGGACTCGGGAACGTTCTGCGACTGGAGGAACGGCACGTTCGCGGGCTGCCAGGAACCGGGGGTCAGCGGGTTGCCTGGCTGCCAGTAGTACCAGGTGAGGTCACCGGCGGTGACGGTGTTCCAGCCGGCCGCGGTGGTGAAGTTCCAGACGCCGACGTAGTTGACCGTCTGGTTGTTGCTGGTCATGTCGTACAGGACCATGAGGCGGCCACTGGTCGCACCCTGGACATCGACGGACATCGCCGTCGTGCTGGTGGGGATGGTCACGACGGGGCCGCCCTGAGTGCTGGCCGCGGGCGCGTAGTTCCACCCCACGTCGGTGGCTCCGCGCGAGTGAGCGCCGGTGTCGCTGACGTAGGTCTGGGTCCCGCTCAGGTGCTGCGCATCCGTGGGCGGGGTGCTGGGAGTGTTGCTCGGCGCGGCGCCGTTGGACGTGCAGTTGCCATCGCTCCACAGAGCCGGCGCCGATGACGGCATCCAGGTGGTGAAGGTCGTGGTGCCCGTTGCGTGGGCAGCACCGCTGCTCACCACCTGCAGGCCGACGAGGCTGACCGCCGCCAGGGCGGCTGCGCCCATGCGGAAACGGCGACGTTTCGTGCTCTTCATGAAGTTCTCCCCGCTCAAGCAGTCGGCGCTCACCCTGGGCGCGACCACAAAAAGTCCCCAACAGGATAAAGAACGAGTTCGCGGTCATGAGGTGACGGTCCACGCGTCTCGAAGGCCGGTCCTGCGGCCGGGTAGCCTCACGCGCGATGGGAACTCTCAGCAGCTTGGTGGAGCGCGATCTGATGGCGGCGGACTGGGCGACCGCTCTCGCTCCGGTCGAGCCGCAGATCGCGGCCATGGGCGAGTTCCTCCGCGCCGAGGTGGCCGCAGGTCGCGGCTACCTGCCTGCGGGCGACCGAGTACTGCGTGCCTTCCAGCGCCCGCTCGCCGACGTTCGCGTCCTCATCGTCGGTCAGGATCCGTACCCGACGCCCGGACATCCGGTGGGGTTGAGCTTCTCGGTGGCGGCTGACGTCAGGCCACTGCCCCGAAGCCTGATGAACATCTATGCCGAGCTGGTCGAGGACACCGGTGTCGCGCTGCCGCGTGACGGCGACCTGACGCCGTGGGCCGAGCGGGGCGTGCTGATGTTGAACCGCTGCCTCACGGTCGCGCCGGGCCAGCCGGCCAGTCACCGGGGCAAGGGCTGGGAGCGGGTGACCGACCGCGCGATCGAGGCGCTGGTCGAGCGGGGCGGGCCATTGGCGGCGATCCTCTGGGGGCGAGACGCGCAGTCGCTGCGACCCGCGTTGGGCTCGGTTCCCTGCCTCGAGTCCGCCCATCCAAGCCCGCTCTCGGCGCACCGAGGATTCTTCGGATCGCGGCCGTTCAGCAGGGTGAACGAGATGCTGATCGAGCAGGGCGGCGGCCCGATCGATTGGTCGCTGCCCGCGCTCGAACGTTGAGCGGTTCGCCTGAGCGACGATTCGGGTTGTCCGATCGTTCACCCCTCCCTGCTTCAACTGACGCCATGAGACGAACCGATCGGCTCGCCGCAGTCGGCCTTCTCGCAGGTGCGGCCGGCCTCGGTCTGACCGCTGGCGGTCGCTGGCTCCTGGTACGACAGGCGGGGATCGCCCGCGGCATCATCGGGAAGCCGCTGGGCGAGGAGGCACTGAACGCCGACCGCGTCTACAAGAAGCGCTACGGCGACCCGATCGAGCTGTTGGTCCTGGGTGACTCGATCGCGGCCGGGCTCGGCGCGGAATTCCCGCGGGAGACCCTGGGCGCGCGGCTATCGCGCAAGCTCGCCAAGCAACTGCATCGCTCCGTCCGGCTGCGCACGGCCGCCATCGTCGGCGCCGAGTCCAGTCGCCTTCCCGACCAGCTGGCCTCTCTGCCCAAGCGCTACCGGGCCGATGTCGCGGTGATCATCGTGGGCGGCAACGACGTGACGCACCGGGTTCCGGTAAACGTCGCCGTCGGGCACCTGGTGGACTGCGTGGTCGCCCTCCGGGAGCGCGGCACCGAGGTGGTGGTCGGAACGTGTCCCGATCTGGGCGCCCTGACACCGGTTCCCCAGCCGTTGCGCTCCCTGGGCGCGCGGGCATCTCGCCAGCTCGCGGCCGCGCAGGCGCAAGCCGCCATCGCGGCAGGGGCTCGGGTGGTGTCGCTCGCGACCGTGGTCGGCCCGTTCTTCATCACCAATCCGGAGGAGATGTTCAGCCTCGATCGGTTCCACCCGTCGTCCCTGGGATACAAGCGGACCGCGGAGGCGATGCTCCCGTCGATCCTGGCGGCGTTGGGCGCGCGCGAGGACGTCCCGTTCGGCCATCTGGCGCCACGGTTCTAGCGCTGCCGAGTTCCCCTCCCTGGTGCGCAAGGATGAGCGCCATGAAGGTCGCTGTGGCTGGTGGAACCGGGATGGTCGGCGCTCGGGTGGTGCAGGCGCTCCGGGATCGAGGAGACGACGTCGTCGTCCTGGCCCGTGCTGCGGGCATCGACCTGGTCGGCGGCACGGGACTCGAGGAAGCGCTGGCTGGCGTCGATGTCGTCGTCGACGTCACGTCGCTGGTGTCGCGCAAGGCGGCGGACTGCGTCGCGTTCTTCGGAGCGGTAGCACGCAACCTCCAGGCGGCGGGCGCGGCGGCCGGTGTCGGGCGCATCGTCACGCTCTCGATCGTCGGCATCGACGGACTCGGTGGTGGCGTCTTCGGTCATTACGACGGCAAGCGTGCGCAGGAGGCCGCGACGGAGGCGGGCCCGGTTCCCACCGTCATCCTCCGAGCGACGCAGTTCCACGACTTCCCCCGCCAGCTCATCGAGTGGACCGCGAGCGGACCGCTCATGCCGTGTCCCAAGCAACCGGTCCAGACCGTCGAGCTCGACGCCGTCGTGCGTCATCTCGTCCGCCTGGTCGACGAACCCCTCGCAGGCGGTCACGTGCGCGTCGACCTGGCCGGTCCCGAGAAGGCCCTGATGGCCGATCTGGTGCGCAAGACCGCGAAGGCGCAGGGCAGGCGGCTCGCGGTGCTCCCGGTGTGGCTGCCGGGCGAGACGGCCCGGAGGATCCGCCACGGCGCTCTGCAGGCCCCGCCGGGCGCGATCATCGACGGACGAGCCTTCGACGACTGGCTGACGGCCTGACCCGGGCCCACCCTTTGCACTCCCTTGGCCCGAGTGCTAAAAATGGGTTAGCACTCTCTGGCTGAGAGTGACAAAACTATCCGTTTTCTTTACGTGAGGAATCGCGGTCACATGCCCAAGCTGATTGCTTTCAACGAGGAGGCCCGGCGCGGCCTGGAGCGTGGCATGAACACGCTCGCCGACGCCGTCAAGGTCACCCTTGGCCCCAAGGGCCGCAACGTCGTGCTGGAAAAGAAGTGGGGCGCTCCCACGATCACCAACGACGGTGTTTCGATCGCCAAGGAGATCGAGCTCGAGGACCCCTACGAGA
>JBQCJL010000350.1:0-5928 GCA_051952795.1 Marmoricola sp. | reverse complement strand
CGGTCATCGTCCGCACGCTCCTGGTCTCGAGGCGATCGAGCAGGGCCGCCCGCAGCGCCGCCATCCCTCCGACCGGCCGCCAGGTGCCGAAGTTCTCCTCCACGTAGGTCCACACGCCCATCCATGCAGGAACATCGCGGGGGTTGTGCCCGTCGATCACGGCGCCGTGGAGGGCGAGCGCCTGCAGTCGCTTGTCCTGGAGGTCGCGGCGCACCATCCGGTGGAGGGTGAGGCGCGAACTCAGCAGATAGTGCGTCTCCTTTGAGGCGTGCTCCGGTGACCAGGGCCGTTCGAAGAGGTCCTTGCGCAGGCACTCCCAGACCGGCACGAACTGGTCGACGTAGCCGGTCCATGCCGCGGCGGCCTTCGGGCCGAGGGCACGCTCGATGGCGTCGCGCTGCTCGGCTCGGCTCCCCGAGCTCAGGTCGAGGACGGTGTCGTCGTCGAAGCGGTGCTGGCGCGCCGGCGAGACCTGCTCGAGCTCGAGCTCGGCCTCCACGGCGCGCCCCGACTTGCGGAACAGATCGCGGGTCACCGCGGGCAGGATCGTGGCTGAGACGGTGTTCCAGGTGAAGCCGCCCTCGGTCACGGGGACCAGAGCGCCTCCCAGCTCGGCGCTGGCCTCGATGACGGTGACCTCATGGCCGAGCTTGGCCAACCGCACGGCACTGGCGAGCCCACCGAAGCCGCTGCCGACGACAGCGATGCGGCTCATGGTCGCGCCTGGTCGACGACGCGCGCCAGGGTCTCGTCGTCGCGTGCGACTACCGCCGCTCCGTCGTCGGTGGTGATGATCGGGCGCTGGATCGTCCTGGGGTTGGCCAGCATCGCGGCGATCCACTCCTCGCGATGCTCGGCATCCCGAGGCAGATCGATGCCGGCCTCGCGGGTCTCGGCGGGCCGGGCCACGTGCCACGGTTCGAGGTCGAGCCGCTGGAGCACCTCGGCGAACTCCGCCGCGCTGGGCACGTCCTCGAGGTAGCGCCGTTCGGTATAGGCGACGCCGGCCTCGTCGAGTGCGGCCTTGGCCGTACGGCACTTCGAGCACGCCGGATTGATCCAGATCTCCACGGGTGATCAACCTACGCTGTCGCCGGCTAGAGGCAGTGGTTGCTCACCGTCGTGTGGGCCCGGATCACCTCGGTGAGCAGTGCCATCGCCGTGCCGGGGCCTTGGGTGCCGTAATGAGCGGGCACGCTGACCTCGATGGCAGGGCTTCGGAACACGGTGGTGACGGTGATCCGCTGGCTGGACGAGGCGTCGTCGGGAACGTGGTCATCGAGGTACCAGTCGATGCCGTTGACGGTCTGGCACGGCGGACCGAGCTTGTCCTTGATCCCGTGGACGAACACCGCCGGCTCCGGGACGCCGCAGCGCAGCACGATCGCGGGGTCGCCCCAGATCGCGCCAGACGGCGAGCCCGTGGACGTGATGCGGGGCTGTTGCACCAGAGTCCGAGGCAGCTGCGCCATGATCGCGCGGCATGCGCTCGTCGTGCCCGCGACCGGTGTGAAGACCGGAACGCTGGTGATCCGCTGCGCGGACGAACCGCACGCGACCAGCACCGTCGTGCTGAGGAGAGCGAGCGTCGCTCGGCGGATCGCTCTCAGATGTGGACGACGGGACACGTGAGCGTGCGCGTGATGCCCGGGAGCGATTGGACCTTGGCGACGACCAGCTTGCCGAGCTCGTCCACCGTGGCAGCCTCCGCGCGGACGATCACGTCGTAGGGGCCGGTGACGTCCTCGGCTGAGATCACGCCGGGAATCTCGGAGATGGCTGCGGCGACCTGGGCCGCCTTGCCGACCTCGGTCTGGATCAGGATGTACGCCTGAAGCTGCATGCTTGCAACCTACCTGAGGAATCGTGAGCCGTCTCTGGTGAGATAGGTCAGTGGATACCTTGGCGGACCTCGGCGAGTTCCAACTGATCGAGCTTCTGACGGCGGATCTCCAGCAGGGCGAGCTCGTCTTCCTGGGTCCCGGCGACGACGCCGCCGTGGTGCGCACGCCGCGGGGACATGTGGTCGTCTCGACCGATGTCCTCGTCGAGGGACGCCACTTCCGGCGCGAGTGGGGGAGCGCTGAGGATCTCGGTCATCGAGCGGCCGCCCAGAACCTCGCGGACATCGCGGCCATGGGAGGCCGTGCAACAGCCGTCACGGTGGCGTTGGCCGCGCCCGCCGCCCTGCCGGTGAGCTGGGCCGTCGACTTCATGCGCGGCTTCGCGAGCGAGGTCGAGGGCGTCGGCGCCAGCGTCGTCGGCGGCGATCTGAGTGCGGCATCGGAGGTGATGATCGCCGTGACCGCGATGGGCGCCTGCGATCAGGCGCCGGTGACGCGATCCGGGGCGCAGGCGGGCGACGTGGTGGCGCTCTGCGGGCGCCAAGGCTGGTCCGCTGGCGGGCTGGCGGTCCTCGGGCGTGGCTTCCGCAGCCCGCGCGTCCTGGTCGAGGCGTTCTGCCGACCCCGACCCCCTTATGACGGCGGCCCCGCCGCCGCTACCGCCGGAGCCACCTCGATGATCGACGTGTCGGACGGACTGATCGCGGATGCCGGGCACATCGCCGCTGCCTCCGGTGTCGCGATCGACCTCCGCACGGCCGGATTGGAGATTCCCGAGCCGCTGCAGGCTGTCGCATCCGCGACGGGCAAGGACCCGCTGCGGTTCATCCTCACGGGAGGCGAGGACCACAGTCTGCTCGCCACGTTCCCGGCGTCGGCGGAGCTCCCCGACGGTTTTCAGGTGATCGGTGAGGTCCGCGCCGGGTCCGGCGTCACCGTCGACGGTGCGGCCTGGGAGGACGAGGGCGGTCACCAGCACTTCTAATGCGTCGAGGGCCGCTCCGGTCTCCCGGAACGGCCCTCGACGAAAGAAATGCTTAGCGGCTGACCTTGCCCGCCTTGAGGCATCCGGTGCAGACGTTGAGGCGCTTGGGCGTGCCGTTCACGACGGCGCGCACGCGCTGGATGTTGGGGTTGAAACGACGCTTGGTGATCTTGCGCGACCACGGCCGGTTGTTGCCGAAGCCGGGCTTCTTCGCGCAGATGTCGCAGACGGCTGCCACCGTGACTCCTCGGGTTGGAACTCTTACGCCCAGGGGTGCTCCGGGCAACCGCACAAGGATAACCGAGAGAGGCGGTCCGGAGCGAATCGGCGCGATGAGGAGTGAACTGGAGGTAGGCCGCGTGCGGCCTGCCGCAGGTGAGCCCCGCAGGGAGCGCCGCAACGAAATCGGCGCGATGAGGAGTGAACTGGAGGTAGGCCGCGTGCGGCCTGCCGCAGGTGAGCCCCGCAGGGAGCGCCGCAACGAAATCGGCGGTCTCGGAACCCGGTTGCACTAGCGTGCAGTGTCATGGAGCCGGCGACGACGTTCGATCGTTCAGCGCTCCTGAGGTTCGCCGATCTGGCCACCGAGATGCTGGCAGCGGAGCGGGAGCGGATCGATTCCCTCAATGTCTATCCGGTGCCGGACAGTGACACCGGCACCAACATGTATCTCACCTTGGATGCGGCCCGCGATGCACTGCGCGAGAGCGAGCGCGAGCTGGCTGAGGCGTCGGACGACGCCGAGCGCTTGGCTGCCGCGCTGGCCGCCTACATCAAGGGCGCTCTCGTGGGTGCGCGCGGCAACTCCGGGGTCATCCTCAGCCAGTTGATCGGCGCGTTGCTGCGTCGGGTCGCCAAGTCGGAGCCCGACGAGACGATGGCCAGTGCCTTCGCCGAGGGCATGCGGCTGGCAGCGGACGCGGCCTACGCGGCGGTGGGCAGCCCGGTCGAGGGCACCATGCTGACGGTGGCACGCGCCGCAGCCGATGCGGCTCAATCGGTGGCCGCCATTCCCCAGGCCCGGCTCGCCACCGTGGTGTCGGCCGCGGCGGAGGGTGCGCGCGAGGCTCTCCGCTACACCCCCGAGCAGTTGCCCGTACTGGCGGCGGCGGGCGTCGTGGACGCCGGTGCCTACGGACTCTGCGTGGTGCTCGACGCCGCGGTGGCGGCGCTCACGGGGCGCCGACGCACCCCTGACCCGACCCCGATCGCCCACCACGGAGTGGCCATGCTGCCGACGGGCGACCTCACCGAGGACGGCCCCTCCTACGAGGTGATGTACCTCCTCGACGCGAATCCGGATTTCACCGAAGAGTCCGCGCGCGATCTCCGGATCCGGCTCGGCGAGCTCGGTGACTCCGTCGTCGTGGTGGGTGGCGAAGGCCTGTGGAACGTCCACGTCCACACCGATGATGTCGGCGCCGCGGTGGAAGCGGCCCTCGACTGCGGCCGGCCGCGACGCATCCGGGTGACCCACTTCGCCGAGCAGCGGGAGCCGCAGTCCGGTCGGTCGAGCGTGGAGTCCACAGACCGGGTGGTGATCGCGTACGCCTTCGGAGAGGGACTGGGCACGTTGTTCGCCGAGGCCGGGGCTCGGGTGATGGACCCGGGCCCGTCCGGCCGCCCGGGCACGCCGGAGTACGAGTCGGCCATGCGGGACGCAGTCAAGGGTGGCGCCGGCGAGGTGCTGGTGCTGCCGAACGACGCCCACGGGATCGAGTCCGCCAAGGCGGCCGCGCACATCGTCGAGGCCGACACGGGTGCCCGCGTCGTCGTGATTCCGACGGAGGCGCAGGTCCAGGGCATCGCGGCGCTCGCGGTCCATGAGGGCGGTCGCGCCCTGGACTCCGACGTGGTGGCGATGACGTCCGCCGCGCGCGGCACTCGGCACGGCGCGGTCACGGTCGCCACCAACCAGGCGATGACGACGGTGGGACCGTGCGAGACCGGCGATGTACTCGGCGTCCTGCAGGGCGACTTCGCCGTCATCGGGGACGACCAGCTCGAGGTCGCCACCCAGATCCTCCGCCGGATGCTGGATGCCGGCGGCGAGCTGGTGACCCTGGTGGCCGGCACCGGCTCCGACGATCTGCCGCAGCAGTGCGAGAGCTGGGTCGAGACCGCCTACCCGGGTGTGGACGTCGTGACCTACGACGGCGGTCAGCAGCGCTACCTCCTCTTCATGGCGGTCGAGTAGTGCAGGTCGGGTGGGACGCGCCGCTGGCCGCGATCGTCGGAAAGTCCTCCAAGAACGGCAAGAACCTCCTCAACGCGACCCAGTTCGAGACCGTCGGCGATCTGCTCAAGCACTTCCCCCGTGCCTACGTGCCGAAGGGCAAGCTGAGCGAGATCGAGGAGATGGAGGAGGGCGCGATGCTCAGCCTGGTCGGCGAGGTCATCGCGCAGAAGCCGCACACGTATCAGGACAAGCGCACGCACCGCACGGCCTACCGCCTCGAGGTGAAGATCCGCACCGAGAACCAGCGCTTCGATCTCACGTACTTCGATCGGCACGAGAAGACCGCCCAGTGGCGTCAGCGCGAGCTGGCGGTCGGCCGGGTCGGGATGTTCTCGGGGCGCACCAAGAAGTGGCGGGAGACGTGGCAGCTCATCAATCCGGATTCGCGCATGTTCGACGAGGAGGCGGGCGAGACGACCGCGGCGATGCCGGACCTGATCCCGATCTACCCCGAGGTCGGGGCGATCTCGACCTGGGCGCTCGAGGAGACCATCGCCTTCGCCCTCGATGTCGTCGCCGACATCCCCGACATCGTGCCGTCGTCGCTGCGTGAGCAACGCGAGCTGATCACCGCCCCCCTGGCCTATCGATGGGTCCATCGGCCCGACGACCATCGCCAACTGGCCGCGGCGCGCAAACGGCTCAAGTTCGACGAGGCGCTGCTGACCCAGACGGTGCTCGCCCGCCGTCGGCTCGCCCAGGAGGGCACCGTGGCCATCCCGCGGAGCGGTGAGCTCGGCTCGCTCCTGGACCAGTTCGACCGTCGGCTGCCGTTCGCGCTGACCGCCGGCCAACGCGAGGTGGGGGAGGAGATCTTCGCGGACCTGGCGCAGGCTCACCCCATGCACCGGCTGCTGCAG
>JBQCJL010000349.1:0-6240 GCA_051952795.1 Marmoricola sp. | reverse complement strand
GCCAACGCGGTCGCCCTCGCCGCGCTCGCGGTGGTGCTCAGGCGAATGACTCGCTGAGCGACTCCCACGACGTCGTCGCGAGCGTGCCGTGATTGACCTCGGGCAGCGGCAGGCCGAGCTCGGCGATCAGGCCGCGCATGTGGTTGCCGAGCACCTCATGGCTGACCCCCTCGGGCCAGACCAGGGTGACGTGCAGGCCGGCGTCGCTATGCGCGATCACGACCTGCTCCGGCGCTGGGCCACTCGCGGACTGGTACCGGGCGACCCCATCGGCGTAGCGGGGCAGCAGGTCCCGCGAATCGCCGGCGAACAACGCATTGATGACGTCCTGCGCCATGATGCACCTCCGTAGTACAGTCTGTTTACTATGACTGTGACGGTACACGGAGTTGACCAAGGGGGCAAGGGCTCGCCTCCGCTGGTTGGCGCCCTGCTGCGGCGACCCTTCCTCGAGGTCCGGGTCCGGATCGTCACCGAGCTGAAGGCCGCCGGCTTCCCCGATGTCCAAGCCGCGCACCTCGCGGTCTTCCAGCACCCGGGTCCCGACGGGCGGTCGCCCAGCGACCTCGCGCGCGCGGCGGATGCCTCCAAGCAGGCGATGAACAACCTGCTCGCCCAGCTGGAGCGGACGGGCTACCTGCGCCGCGAGGTGAGCGCCGAGAATCGGCGTGAGCGCACCATCCGCCTCACGGCTCGCGGCGAGGACGTCGTCGCCGTCATCCGCGACGCCGTCGATGCCGTGGAATCCGAGTGGCGGACGCAGATGGGGGAGCGCGACTACGAGCGGCTGCGGTCGCTCCTCGTACGCCTCAATGCCGGAATCGAGGGGTGAGATGTCGGTGGTCGCCCTGCGGCGGTATCCGGTCAAGGCCATGGGTGGAGAGGACCTGGGATCGGTCGACCTCGATGAGCGCGGTCTCATGGGCGATCGATGGTTCGCGGTCCAGGACGCGGAGGGGAACTTTGCCTCGGGCAAGCGCACGCGCCGCTTCCGCCGTCACGACGAGGTCTTCGACTACGCCGCTCGCACGGACGAAGCGGGTGTGTGGGTCGTGGGCCCGGAGGGCGAGTGGCTTGCTTGTGATCCTGCGCTGGACGCGATCCTGTCCTCGCGGATGAGCACTCCCGTGCGCGTACGGCCCGAGGCCGAGGTTCCTCATCAGGACGCCGGTGCCGTCTCCCTCGTCGGTACGGCGACGCTCGCCTGGTGCGCGGCGCGCTGGGACATCGAGGCTGATGCGCGCCGGCTGCGCGTGAACATCGTGATCGACACCGACGAGCCCTTCATCGAGGAGAGCTGGGTCGGTCGCAACGTCAGGATCGGCGGCGTCGAACTGAGGGTCGTCGAGCGCATCGAGCGATGCCGGACCATCGACGTCGCTCAGGATGGCGCGTCGGCACGCGGGCGCTGGCTGAAGCCCCTCGCGACCGAGCGCGACATGTGCGTGGCGGTCTACGCGGACGTCGTGCAGCCCGGCACGATCGCGGTCGGGGACCCGATCGTCTACTGAGCCTGCTCCAGGCGATCCAGGAACGGGACCTGTCCCGGCGAGATCTTCACGCGGGCGACCGCCAGGGTGAACCACCCGGCCCGGTCGGCCTCCGGAAAGGCCTGGATCCGCCCGGTCCCGCGCGGCCACTCCATCTCGAACATGTTGCTGCTGAACTCGGCGAGGTCGAGATCGCCCTCGACGGCGAAGCAGGTGATCACCTTGCCGCTGCTCAGCTTGGCGGTGCCGAGATCGCGCACCTCGCTCTGCGGCGGCACGATCCCGACCTCCTCGTTGAACTCGCGGTAGGCCGCGGCCAGCGGCTCCTCCGGATCGGCGTACTCGCCCTTGGGAATGGACCACGCCCCCTCGTCCTTGCGTGCCCAGAACGGACCGCCCGGATGCACGAGCAGCACCTCGAGCTCGTTGCGGCGCCGGTAGACCAGGAGGGCGGCGCTCAGCTTCGGCATGTGCACTGTCTACACCCGGCTGGACTTCCGCGGTGAAAATGATAATGATTGTCATTGTGACGAGATCGAAGGCTCTGCTGGTCGCGATGGCGGCCGTTCTGACGGTGGCCGTGGGCGGCTGCGGATTCGGCAGCAACGGACGCGACTCCGACGGCCGCATCATCGCCGTCGGCGCCGAGAACCAGTACGCGGATGTGATCAGGCAGATCGGCGGACGGTACGTGGACGTCTCCTCCATCCTCAGCAATCCCTCGACCGATCCGCACACCTTCGAGGCGAGTCCCTCCATCGCGCGGAAGATCGCGCGCGCCGGCGTGATCGTGCAGAATGGGCTCGGCTACGACCAATTCATGAACCAGCTCGAGCAGGCCACGTCGAGCCGCTCGCGTCACGTGATCACCGTGCAGACGCTGCTGGGCAAGCCGGACAGCACGGCCAATCCCCACCTCTGGTACGACCCGGCGACGATGCCGAAGGTCGCGGTGGCGATCGCCGCTCAGCTCGGGCGGATCGACCCGAAGCACAAGTCCACTTTCCAACGGAATGCGGCGGCCTTCATCGCCTCCCTGCAGGCGTGGCGCACTGCCCTCGCGCACATCGCGAGCGCCTACCCGCGCGCCGAGGTCGCCACCACCGAGCCGGTGGCGGACTACCTGATCCAGGCCGCGGGTCTCCACAACGCCACCCCGTGGTCGTTCCAGGAGGCGGTGATGAAGGGCTCGGATCCCTAGCCGCAGGACGTCGCGTCGGTGCAGGCCCTCTTCAAGACGGGGAAGGTGAAGGTCTTCATCTACAACACCCAGGTGACGGACTCGCTCACCACCTCGTTCGCCGATCTGGCTGAGCGCCACCGGATTCCGATCGTGGGGGTCTACGAGACGATGCCGACGCCCGGCTTCACCTACCAGTCCTGGATGCTCGCCGAGACGCGGGCGATCCAGAACGCCCTGGCCACCGGCACGTCGGCGAGGTCGCTATGAGTGCGCCGCTGCTGAGCGTCGAGGGGGTCAAAGTCCGGCTCGGTGGTCGCACCGTGCTCGACGACGTCACCTTCTCGCTGGATGCGGGACAGTTCGCCGGCCTGATCGGGGTCAACGGCGCGGGCAAGACCACGCTGTTCCGGGTGCTGCTCGGTCTGCAGAAGCCGACCGAGGGGGAGGTCCTGGTCGAGGGCGAGCGGCTCGGGTCCCGTCGGCGACGCGTCGGGTATGTCCCGCAGAAGATCGCGCTCGAGGCCGACGCTCCGCTGCGCGCCCTCGACCTCGTCGCCCTCGGCATCGACGTTGAGCGTTACGGCTTTCGGCTGCCCTCGCGCGAGCGCCGCGAGCGCGTCGACGAGATGCTCGCGGCGGTCGGCGCCGAGTCGGTCGCCGATGCGCGTGTGGGCACCTTGTCGGGTGGTGAGCAGCAGCGGGTGCTCATCGCGCACGCACTGGTGAGCCGTCCGCGGCTGCTGCTGGCCGACGAGCCCCTGGCCAACCTCGATATCAGCGCCGGTCACGAGATCGTGCACCTGCTCGATCGGGTCTCCCACGAGCACGGCGTCTCGGTGCTGCTCTCGGCCCACGACATCAATCCGCTGCTCGGATCGCTCGACCAGGTGGTCTACCTCGCCGAGGGTCGCGCCGCCGCGGGATCCACCGAGGAGATCATCGATCCCGACGTGCTGAGCAAGCTGTACCGGCACCCGGTCCACGTGCTGCGCGTCGACGGCCGCGTGCTCGTCGTAGCGGGTGCGCATCAGTGATCGCTGAGCTCACCCTGCTGCCGTCCGGCTTCCTGGTCAACGACGCCGTCCGCCAGGCCTTGGTGGTCGGCCTGATCGTCGCCGTGGTGGCCGGAGCGGTGGGCGTGATGGTGGTGATCCGGGGGGAGTCCTTCGCCGCCCACTCGCTCGGAGCGCTCGGCACGGTGGGTGGGTCTGTCGCCGCGCTGACCTCACTCGCGCCGTTGGTGGGCTACCTAGCGGCGGGCGTCGTCGCCGCGCTGGCGATGGGCGTGAGCGGCACGCTGCGCCGCCGCGATCGTGACGTGGTCACCTGGCTGGTGCTGAGCACGGCGCTCGGGATCTCGGCGCTGCTCCTCTATCTCGCCGCCACTTCCTCGAGCAGCACCGGCACCACCTCGTCGGTGCTGTTCGGATCGATCTTCGCGCTGAGCGGACTGTCGCTTACGGCCTGCGCGGCGCGCGGGATCGTGTGCCTCCTCGTGCTCGCCGCGCTCGGCCGTCCGCTGCTGCTGTCCTCGGTGAACGCCGAGATCGCCGCGGCCCGAGGGGTGCGGATCCGCCTGTTGGCGCTGGTCTTCCTGCTCCTGCTCGCGGGTGCGGCCGCCCTGGCGTCCGTCGCCGTGGGCACGATGCTGAGCACCGCCCTGCTGATCGGGCCTCCGGCCACGGCTCTGCGGCTGGCCCGCCGGCCGGGGACGGCGATCGCGGTCGCGGTGACCGTGGGCGTGGTGGAGACCTGGCTGGGCATCCTGCTGGCGTACCTCAGTTACCACTGGCCCCCGATCCACACCGGATGGCCGGTGAGCTTCTTCATCGTCGCGCTGGTCGCCCTGGGTTTCGTGGTCTCCCTCGTGGTCGGCAGGAGGCGCTGATGTTCGCGGACTTCATGCTCAACGCCTGGATCGTCGGCACCGTCGTCGCCCTCACCGCGCCCATCGTCGGCTTCTTCGTGGTGCTGCGCGGTGACGCGTTCGCGGCTCATGCCGTGCCCGAGGCTGCCTTCGCCGGTGCGGCCGGCGCGGCGCTCATCGGGGTGGACACGCTCCTCGGTCTCGGGGCGGCCGCCCTGGTGGCAGCGGTCGCGATCGGTGCCAGCGCGGGTCGGCTGCGCCACGATGCGCTCACCGCGCTGGTGATGACGTTCCTGCTGGCGCTGGGGATCCTGTTCCTGAGCTGGACCTCGACCTACACCCAGCAGATCTACTCGCTCCTCTTCGGGGAGGTGCTGGGCGTGAGCGACAGCAAGATCGGTGCCACCCTCGGCATCGGGGTGGTGGTGCTCCTGGCCATCGCTCTGCTGTACCGCCCGTTGCTACTCACCTCGGTGCTGCCCGAGGTGGCCCGCGCCCGCGGCATCTCCCGCGTCCGCATCGAGCTCGCGTTCATGGTGATCCTGGCGTTGGCCACCACCGCGGCCGTCCCCGTCGTGGGTGCGCTGCTGATGTTCAGTCTCACGATCGGGCCACCGGCGGCTGCCATGCAGCTCACCCGCCGGCCGTTGCCGGCGATGGCGCTCTCGGTGGGCATCGCGCTGGTCTCGGTGTGGTTCGCGATCGCCGCGTCGTATCAGACGGACTGGCCGATCGGCTTCTTCGTCACGGCCGCGACCTTCCTCGGGTACGTGGTCGCGCGCATCGTCGCTGCCGCCGCGAGGACCGCGATGAGAACTGCGGCCGCGCGTCCGATCCCGACGTTGCCGTAACCCGCGGTCAGCTCGCACGCGAACAGCACCGCGGTGATCGGCGCCTTCTGGGAGGTCGCGGTGACCGCCGCGGCTCCCGCGAGGACGAGCGCGACGCGCACGTCGGTGCCCGTGTGGGTGAAGCTCGCAAAGGCGAGACCCAGCGTCGCGCCGGTCGCGAAGGCGGGCGTCAGGATGCCGCCGATCGCGCCGCCGCGCAGGCACATGGCGGTCGCCGCCGGCTTGAGCAGTGCCAGTCCCACCGCGGCCCACGCGGTGAACGAGCCGTCGAAGGCCAGTTGCGCCAGCGCCTTGCCGTTGCCCAACAGATCCGGGGCGGGGATGGCGAGGAAGCCGAGCGCGGTGAAGGTGGCCGCGACCGTGACCACGTTGCGCCGCCGCGTCCGCGCGTTCTGGGCTCGGGCCCGGGCGGTGCGGGTGAGCCCGCTGACCGCTTGGCCGGCGAGGCCGCCGATGACGCCCACGATCAACGCGGCGATGCACAGCCACCACGACAGCTCGGATCTGCCGGTGAGCAGATAGACGGGGTCGGTGCCGAGGATGGCACCCGCGACGGCGGTGGCGACGAAGGCGGAGGTGAGTGCGACCAGGGCCGCGTCGAAGGCGATCCCGATGCCGACTCCGACGAGCAGCACCTCGAACGTGAACGCGGCACCGGCGAGCGGGACGTTGTAGACCGCGGCGAGGCCGGCGCCCGCGCCCGATGCGAGCAGGATGCGCCGCTCGCGATCGCTCAGCTGGAAGCGGGCGGCGATCTCCCCGGCGAGCGCTGCGCCGGCTTGGCGCGGAGCGCCCTCGCGGCCCAGCGAGCCGCCGACGGCCACGGCGAAGATCTGGATCAGCGCGTCG
>JBQCJL010000348.1:0-6003 GCA_051952795.1 Marmoricola sp. | reverse complement strand
AGCGACACCGAGCGATCACGGTCCACGGTGACGTGGGCCGCAGGATCCACCAGGGTCAGGTTCGCGGGCGCGCCGACGGCGATCCGCTGGCCGTGACCAGCCAGGCCCGCGATGCGCGCCGGGTTCTCACTCATCACCCGAGCGACGCCGGCCCAGTCGAGCAGGCCGGACGACACCATCACCGTGGCGACCACGCTCAACGCCGTCTCCAGGCCGAGCATGCCGAAAGCGGCGTCGACGAAGGCATGCTCCTTGTCGTGGCGCGCATGAGGGGCGTGGTCGGTCGCGACCGCGTCGATGGTCCCGTCCGCGAGCGCGTTCCGCAGCGCCTCGACATCCTCCGTCGGTCGCAGCGGTGGATTCACCTTGTAGGTCGGGTCGTAGCTGCTGAGCAGGTCCGTGGTGAGCAACAGGTGATGCGGCGTGACCTCGGCGGTGACGTCGATGCCTTGCGCCTTCGCCCAGCGGACGACCTCGACCGAGCCGGCGGTCGACACGTGCGCGACGTGCACGCGCGATCCGGTATGACGGGCGAGCATCACGTCCCGGGCCACGATCACCTCCTCGGCGACACCGGGCCAGCCCGGCAGGCCCAGCTCTCCGGAGAGCGGTCCTTCGTGGCAGCAGGCGGCGGGGCCGGCGAGCGCCGGGTCCTGACTGTGCTGGCTGACGACGCCGCCGAACGCCTTGACGTACTCGAGGGCCCGGCGCATCACGCGCGCGTCGTGCACGCAGCGGCCGTCGTCGGAGAAGACCCGGACCTTGGCGCGGCTGCGTGCCATCAGTCCGAGCTCCGCGAGCTCCTCGCCCGCCAAGCCCTTGGTCACCGCGCCGACCGGCTGGACGTCGACCAACCCCGCATCGCGGCCGAGATCGAGCACCCGCTCCGCCGCCTCGGCAGTGTCGGTGACGGGATTGGTGTTCGCCATCGCCAACACCGCCGTGAAGCCGCCGACCGCGGCGGCCCGCGACCCGCTGAGCACCGTCTCGGCATCCTCCCGACCGGGCTCGCGCAGATGGGTGTGCAGGTCCACGAAGCCCGGCAGCAGCACGAGCCCGTCGGCATCGACGATCTCGTGATGGCCTGCGGCCTCCTCAACCTCCGAGGCGCTGCCGATGGCAGCGATGAGGCCATCACGGATCAGCACGTCCGCGCGATCCTCACCGAGCAGCGCGGCTCCCCTCAACACCGTGGCCATCAGGCCTCCTCTCCCGCCAGCAGGTGGTACAGCACAGCCATCCGCACCGCGACTCCCGCGGAGACCTGGTCGAGCACGACTGACTGGGCGGCGTCGGCGGCGTCGGCCGCGATCTCGAGCCCCCGGTTCATCGGGCCCGGATGCAGGATCGGGACGTCGGGCCGCAGCTGAGCCAGCCGCGCCCGGGTGAGTCCGTAGCCGACGGTGTACTCGCGGGCGGTCGGGAAGTAGCCGCCGCTCATCCGCTCCTTCTGCACCCGCAGCATCATCACCGCGTCGCTATCGGGCAGCACCTGGTCGAAGTCGTAGGTGGTCTCGAAGCCGGCCTCCTTGGACCAGGCGGCGACGCCGCTCGGCATCAGGGTCGGTGGTGCCACCGCGACCACGTGCGCGCCCAGCTTAGTCAGGGACTTCACGTTGGAGCGGAACACGCGGCTGTGGGTCAGGTCCCCCACGATCGCGATGCGCTTGCCCTCGAGCGTGCCGAGGTGCTGCGTCAGCGTGTAGCCGTCGAGCAGCGCCTGGGTGGGGTGCTCGTGGGTGCCGTCACCCGCATTGATCACCACCGGGTCGACCCAGCCGCTGACCTGCTGGGCGGCACCGCTCGCGGCGTGGCGGATGACGAGTCCGTCGACGCCCATGGCGCAGACGGTGAGCACGGTGTCGCGGAGGCTCTCGCCCTTGGAGGTGCTGGATCCCTTGGCCGAGATGTTGATGACGTCCGCCGAGAGCCACTTGCCGGCGATCTCGAAGCTGGATCGCGTCCGCGTCGAATCCTCGAAGAAGAGGTTGACCACGGTACGTCCGCGCAGTGCCGGCAGCTTCTTGACCGAGCGTCGCTGCACGTCGTGCATCGCGCCGGCCGTCTCGAAGATGGCCGCGATGTCGTCGGCGGTCACGTCGTCGATGGAGAGCAGGTTCTTCCTCATGCCTCACCTCCGCTGATCCGGACCTCGTCGACGCCGTCGCTCTCCTCGAGGCGGACCCCGACGTGCTCGCTCCGGGCGCTCGGGAGGTTCTTGCCGACGTGGTCCGCGCGGATCGGCAGCTCCCGGTGACCGCGGTCCACCAGTACGGCGAGCCGCACGGCGGCGGGGCGGCCGAGGTCGCTGAGCGCATCGAGTGCCGCGCGGATGGTGCGACCGGAGAAGAGCACGTCGTCGACCAGGACCACGGTCTTGCCGTCGACGTCGACGGGGACCGCGGTATGCCCGGGCGTCCGGGCTGGATTCGTCTTGAGGTCGTCGCGGTACATGGTCACGTCGAGGGATCCGACCGGGACGTCGAGTCCCTCGATGGCTTGGATCCGCGAGGCGATCCGGCGGGCCAGGTGCACGCCCCGCGTCGGGATGCCGAGCAGCACCAGGGACTCCGCACCCTTGTTGTGCTCGAGGATCTCGTGCGAGATGCGGCTGAGGGCCCGGGTGACATCACGGGCGTCGAGAACGATGCGGCCAGCATCCAGCGGCTGGCCTGGCGGCGACGTCGACAAGGCGTCGGACCTCCTTCTCCGCCTCACGGGACGGCTCGTTAAAGGATGTCGATCAGAGCAGATCCTAATGCAAGGATGGTGCGGTGACCGCTTTCGATCTTGCCGGGGTACCCGGCGTCGCCGAGACCACGCTGTCCAGCGAGCTGGTCGCGGGCCTTCCCGCCAATCTCGCGCCGGCACCCTGGAACGTCCGGGGAAGCGCGCTGGTGTGGTGGAACCGTGCCGGCGCGAGCGCACGGGCGGCGCTGCCGGCGTCGCTCGCCGCGACGCACAAGCCGGTCATGGTCCTCGGGGGCTTCGTCCGCTACGCCGATACCCCCGTCGGGACCTACGACGAGGTGTTCGGCATCGTCACGTCCAAGGGGCCGGGCGGTGCCAAGGACGTCGTGAGCACCGTCGCCTTCATGGCCGTCGACTCCCCCACCAGCCTCGTGGGCGGGCGGACCAACTGGTCGATGCCCAAGACCCTCGCCTCCTTCGAGGGCGCTCCGGACACCGAGATGACCGCCCGCTCGACCACCGATCGGGCGTGGACGGTGACCGCTCGCACCCGCGCGCTGCCGTTCGGCATCAACCGCTCGGCGCGGGCCGTGATCCGGCAGGCCTTCCCCGATGGCACGCTCGGCGACACCGCGATGGAGTCCGGAGGCCGGATGCGTCCGGCGCTGATCTCCGTGGGTGTGGAGTCCGATGGACCGCTGGCGGGTTGGCTCCGGCCCGGCCGACGGATGGGCATGGTCCTGGAGAATGTCCAAATGGACTTCACGCCCGCCCAGATCAGGCCCGCGTAGGCCGCGTGGAGCTGATCCGCGGTCTGCAGGCCGGCGAGTTCCTGCTCTTCGCCCTGACGCCCCCGAGGACCACCACCGACCCCGAGCGCGTGCGCGAGATCGCCGCTGCCACCATCGACCGGCTGCGACCGGTGGGCGTGGACGGCCTGATCCTCTACGACATCGACGACGAGAGCTCGCGCAATCCCGCCGAGCGTCCGTTCCCGTTCACGCCGACGATGGATCCCGCCGACTTCCGCGATCAGTACCTAGCCGCCTGGGAGGCCCCGGTCGTCGTCTATCGATCCGTGGGCAAGTACGCCCCGGAGGCTCTCCGGTCGTGGGCGCGCTCTCAGGACGCCGAGCGAACCCTGACCGTCTTCGTGGGTGCGGCGTCGCGCGATGCGATGACGGCCACCAGCCTGACTGAGGCCCAGGCGATCCGCTCCACGGCCAACCCGGCCCTCACCTTGGGTGGCGTCGCCATTCCCGAGCGGCACAGCCGCTCGAGCGACGAGCACCGGCGGCTGCTGCGCAAGCAGGAGGCCGGGTGCGGCTTCTTCGTGACGCAGGTGGTCTTCGACGTGAATGCGTCCAAGAACCTGGTGTCCGACTACTTCTACGCGTGCGCGGACCGGAGTCTCGCTCCCGTCCCGATCGTGTTCACGTTCTCGGTCTGCGGGTCCATGAAGACGCTGGGGTTCCTGCGGTGGCTCGGCGTCGACGTGCCCCGCTGGATCGAGAACGATCTCAAGCACGCGACCGACACGCTCGACGCCTCGTTCCTGCAGGCGCTGGCCAACGCGCGGGAGCTCATCGCCTACTGCCGATCGCTCGGAATGCCGTTCGGCATCAACGTCGAGAGCGTCTCGATCCGCAAGGCCGAGATCGAGGCCTCGGTGGAGCTCGCCAAGCGGTTGCGCTCAGAGATCGGCTGACTCAGAGATCGGCTGACTCAGAGATCGGCTGAGAGCGACACCTTGTCGCGGACGACGGCACCCAGGATGCCGTTGACGTACTGCGGCGAGTCGTCTGTCGACAGCTCACTGACCAGTGCCAGCGCCTCGCTGACAGCAACCGCATCCGGCACGTCCTCGACGTAGAGAACCTCGAAGATCCCGAGTCGGAGCACGTTGCGGTCCACCGCGGGCATGCGCTCGAGCGACCACCCCGCGGCGTACTCACCGATGATCTCGTCGAGACGCCGACGGTGTCCGTCGACCCCGACCACGAGCTCGCGGGTGTACGGGTTGGACGGTTCGCCGCCCTCGTCGAGCTCCTCCACGGCGCTGCGACCACGCAGGTCCGCGGCGTAGAGGGCGTCCAGCGCGCGCTTGCGCGCCTTCGAGCGTGCGCTCAGGGAACTCAGCCCTTCACGCGCGAGAGGTAGGAGCCGCCGTCGCGGGTGTCCACCTTGATCTTCTCGCCGTTCTCGATGAACAGCGGGACCTGGATCTCGTGACCGGTCTCGAGCGTCGCCGGCTTGGTGCGACCGGTGGCCGAGTCGCCGACGACGCCGGGCTCGGTGTAGGTGATGGTCAACTCGACCGAGGCCGGCAGCTCGATGAAGAGCACCCGCCCCTCGTTGGTGGCGACGATCGCGTCCTGGTTCTCGAGCATGTAGTTCTTCGCGTCACCGACGATCTCGGGAGCGATCTCGAGCTGGTCGTAGGTGCTCGTGTCCATGAACACGTAGTTCGTGCCGTCGTTGTAGAGGTACTGCATGGTGCGCCGGTCGACGGTGGCGGTCTCCACCTTGGTGCCCGCGTTGAAGGTCTTGTCGACGTTCTTGCCCGACTCGACGTTGCGCAGCTTGGTGCGGACGAACGCCGGGCCCTTGCCGGGCTTGACGTGCTGGAACTCCACCACGGACCAGAGCTGTCCGTCGATGTTGAGAACCATGCCGTTCTTGAGGTCGTTCGTGGTTGCCATGCGCGCGTGCGTCCTAACGTTCCGCTTCAGTATCCGGGGCCGTGATGTGGCCAGCGGCCGAGTCTATACGCGCACGGCGTCCAACCGAGCCACCACGTGAGCCGCGATCTCCAGCGACGCCGTCGCCGCGGGCGAGGGGGCGTTGATGACGTGCACCTGGTGGGCGGTCTCCTGGATGAGGAAGTCGTCCACGAGCGATCCGTCCCGGCGCACCGCCTGCGCCCGCACACCGGCGGGCGCTCGCTCCAGATCGCGCTCATCGATGGCGGGAACGAGGCGGGCGAGGCTCCGCGCGAACGCCGTCCGCGACAGCGAGCGCCGAACCTCCTGGGCGCCCGTTTCCAGGTGCCGCGCCGCCAGCTTCCACAACCCCGGCCAGGTGAGCATGCCGGCGAGGTCCTGCGGGTCGACGCTCCGCCAGCGGTAGCCCTCACGGGCCAGCGCCAGCACCGCGTTCGGTCCGGCATGGACACTGCCGTCGACCATCCGGGTGAGATGGACGCCGAGGAACGGGAAGCGCGGATCGGGTACAGGGTAGATCAGGCCGCGCACGAGGTCGGGGCGGCGCAGGTGGAAGTACTCGCCGCGGAACGGGACGATGCGGGCCTCG
>JBQCJL010000347.1:0-4225 GCA_051952795.1 Marmoricola sp. | reverse complement strand
GCCGACGCGAAGCTCGACGGCTTCCCCTCGGCAGATGAGGTGCGAGCGTTCGTCGAGAAGCCCGATGCCGCGCGGGCCGCGGCCTATGTCGCCTCGGGCGAGTACCGCTGGAACGCCGGCATGTTCGTCGCCCGAGCGAGCGTCCTCCTCGACGAGCTGGCGCTCGAGCACCCGGAGCTCGCCGCCGCCCTCCGAGCCATCGCCGCCGACCCGGCGACGCTCGCCGAGCGCTGGGCGGGTCTGACCAAGATCGCGATCGACCACGCCGTCGCCGAGCCCGCTGCTGCCCGTGAGCGCGTCGCGGTCGTGCCGGGCGCGTTCGGATGGGACGACATCGGCGACTTCGCATCGTTGGCCACGATCCTCGGCGGGGACGATCTGCAGGTTCTCGGGGACGCTGGCAGGGTCACCGCCATCGATGCCTCGGGCCTGGTCGTCGCGGGGGAGCGGCAGATCTGTGTGGTGGGGTTGGACGACGTGGTCGTCGTCGACACCGGCGACGCCGTCCTGGTGGCCAGCAGGGATCAGGCCCAGCGGGTCAAGGACCTCGTCGCCGCGCTCAAGGCGTCAGGACGGGACGAGCTCACCTGAGCCCTCACCCGACCGCCAGCCGTGGACCTTGGCCACGATCTCGGCTCGCCAACGCCCGTGATCATCGGCCGCCTCGACGTGGAGACGAGCGGCGTCGACGACCGTGACGGTCAGGCCGCACTGCTCGAGGGCTCGGACCAGGTCGTGGGTCCCGGCCGCCGGGCACCAGGCCGTCGAGGTCGAGAGGGCGTGAATCACCGCGTCCCTACTGCCGAAGGCGAAGAGGTCCTCGGCCGCGCTGCGCTGGAGAGCGCGTGCTCCGGAGCCGTGGACACCGGCCGGCAGCACCCGGTGGCCGAGGCCCCGGATGCGCACGAAGGGACGGGCGCCGAGCTTGCCGCTGGCCAGCTCCGCCGCCCCGGCGATCTCATCGGCGACGGCGGGAGCCGTGACCGCGAGCTCGTTGCCGTAGGCGTCGATGGCCCCGTCGAAGTCCTCGTAGGCGTCCAGTCCCGCGAGTCCGATCGCGATGTCCGTCTGTCCCAGCCGCCACGGGCGGCCGGCGGTGTCGGCGATGACGATCCCTACGTTGACGGCGAGCTGGCTGGCGAGCCGCTCACGCAGGCGGCGAGCGGAGGCGTCGGGATCCTCGGGGAGCAGAGCCAAGGTCCCGCTCTCCAGGTTCGACGCGTCGACTCCGGCCGCGGCCATCACCAGCCCGAGCCGATTCTCGACGATGCGGACGGGCCCACGCCGCGCGACCTCGCGGGTGGTCTCGCCGTCGATCGCGGCTTCCCGGTCACTCTCCGTGCGGTAGGGACGCACCCGCCCCTCGACCTTGCTGACGACCTTGCTGGTCACCACCACGATGTCACCGTCGCGCAGCGTCAGCACCTGCGCGATCTCCTCGGCGAGATCGCTGGCGGTCGTGATCTCGCCGACGCCGTCGGGAGCATCCAGCTCGATCGTCACCGGTCCACCAGGTCGAGGGCGGCGCGAGCGATGGCGGCGGTGGCGTCGTGGTCGGTCATCCAGAGGGGCACCGCCGTCGCCTTGATGTTCGCCTGCTCGAGCAGCGGCAGCTCGCCCGCGTCGGAGGAGTCGATCAGCCAGCCGTCGAGGATGCCGCCGTCGTCCCGCGAGCCGTAGTGCACTCCGACCGCCGCAGCGGAGCAGTCGACGCCGATGATGTCGAGCATCTGCCGCGCCATGCCGCGGACGTGGTTGCCACCGATGATGCCGGCCACACCGACGACCGGGGCCGCCGTGGTGCGCAGCACCTCGCGGATGCCGGGGACGCCCAGGATCGTGCCGATCGAGACCACCGGGTTGGAGGGCGGCAGCAGGACGACGTCGGCGTCGTGAATGGCCTCGATCACGCCCGGGGCCGGCACCGCCTTGTCGATGCCGATGGCCACGACGGCGTCGGCGGGGATGGCGGCCTGATGGCGGATCCAGTACTCCTGGAAGTGGATCGCCTTACGGTCGCCGGTGTCCGGATCCGTGACCGCGACGTGCGTCTCGATGCGGTCGTCCGACATCGGCAGCAGCGTGACGCCGGGCTGCCAGCGCTTGCAGAGGGCCTGGGTCACCTGGGAGAGGCTGTAGCCGGCCTCGAGCATCTGCGTCCGCACCAGATGCGTGGCGATGTCCCGGTCGCCCAGCCCGAACCAGGTGGGCTCCACGCCGTAGGCGGCAAGCTCCTCCTTGGCGTTCCAGGTCTCGGCCTTGCGGCCCCAGCCGCGGTCGAGGTCGATGCCGTTGCCGAGCGTGTACATCACGGTGTCGAGGTCGGGACACACCTTGAGTCCATGGACCCAGATGTCGTCGCCGGTGTTGGCGATCACGGTGATCTCGGGAGCCGGTCCGGGGTTGTTCTCGACCAGTCGGAGAAGGCCGTGGAGGAAGCGGGCGCCGCCCACGCCGCCGGAGAAAACGACGATGCGCGCGGGCAGGGGACGTGGGGAAGCATTCGTGGAAGTCATCAGGGCCAGTGTCTCAGGGTCGTCTGGTAGAGGGACGGTCGCAGCCGCATAGCAGATCCGGGCTTGACTTTGTGGGACGACAGGCATGTAATCACACCACTGTGGTTTTACCGCCGAGTAAGTCTTCCCCGCAGCGGGGGTAGTCACAGCAGAGTTACGCAGATCACATCGCGGCCCGCCCGGGTCGCTGGTTGAAGGGACACGATTGTGCGGGAGCTCTATCTCCTCGAGAGCGATGTAGACGAGAACAGTTGGCAGGAGCGTGCGCTGTGCGCGCAGACTGACCCCGAGGCGTTCTTCCCCGAGAAGGGCGGCTCTACGCGGGAGGCGAAGCGTGTCTGCCTCACCTGCGACGTCCGCGGCGAGTGCCTTGAATTCGCCCTGTCGAATGATGAGCGTTTCGGAATCTGGGGCGGGCTCTCAGAAAGGGAACGTCGCAAGCTCAAGCGCCGCGCCGTCTGAGCACGTCACTGGCGGCGTTCTCGTCGCTTGACGCACTTCTAGTGCGCCTGCGCTCCTCGGCCTTGCCATTGACGCGCTCAGACGACGCGGGTGTTCCCACCGCATTGGGGTTGCGGCGGTGGGGCGCGGTCTTTCGGCGTGAGGCGGGCTTGGGTGGTGCCCTAGGCTGAGCGCTTGTGATCGTGACCGCCCTGCTCGTTTCCCATAACGGGGAGCGGTGGCTTCCGAGGGTCTTGGAGGCACTGGCGGGGCAGACCGCGCGTGTCGATCGCGTGGTCGCCGTGGACACCGGGTCGAGCGATGGATCTGCGGAGCTGATCGCTCGAGCGCTCGGCTCGCGTCCCCTCAGCCTTCCCAGTGATACGTCCTACGGGGCCGCCGTTGCGGCTGGCTTGCAGGCCGCGCCCGCCCAGGGCGACGACGAGTGGAACTGGCTGATCCACGACGACTCGGCACCGGCCCCGACCTGCCTGGCCGAGCTGCGCCGGGTCGCGGAGAGTTGTGCCGAGACCACGGCCGCCCTCGGGCCGAAGCTGCGCGAGTGGCCGACGCTGAGGCGTCTGCTCGAGGTCGGGGTCACCGTGACCGGCACCGGCCGGCGCGAGACCGGGCTGGAGCCGGGGGAGCCGGATCAGGGACAGCACGACGAGGTCGATCGCGTCCTCGCCGTCAACACCGCGGGCATGCTGGTGCGCCGCGACGTCCTCGAGTACTTCGGGTTCGCGCCCGAGCTTCCGCTGTTCGCCAACGATCTGGACTTCGGCTGGCGCCTGGCCGCGCGCAGCCTGCAGACGCATGTCGTTCCCAGTGCCGTGATGTTCCACGCCGAGGCCGCCTACCGGGGGCGTCGGGACGCCGAGCTGGCCCGCCATCATCGGCGCGATGCGCGCGCGGCCGAGATGTTCGTGGTGCTCGCCAACGGCTCGACGCGCTGGCACGCGATCCGTCTGGTGCGGATGTTCCTGAGCGGACTCCTGCGCGCTTTCGGCTTCTCGCTGGTGCGTGCCTTTCCCGAGGCGCGGGCGGAGTTGGACGCGCTGCGGGTCGTCTATGGGGCGCCGCAGGCGAACCACCGGGCGCGCCGGCAACGGCAATCCGCTGCCACCGCCCCGGCGCACGAGCTGAATCGTCTCCTCGCGCCGGTGGGGATGCCGTGGCGCCACGGTCTCGACTTCGTCATCGACTTCGTGCGGGCAGTGGCGGCGATCGCCGCGGATTCGGCTCGGGCCCGCCTCGCGGCCGAGTCG